>NZ_JBDJMM010000002.1:0-257016 GCF_039673865.1 Pseudomonas sp. TWI628
CCTGAAATCCTGGGGCCGCTTCGCGGCCCATCGCCGGCAAGCGCGGCTCCCACAAATACAGCGCACACCGACTAAAGAGCAGCGCAGTCAGGCCGATAACCTGGCATCCCCCGTTTCCCACGAAGGTCACCATGGCCACGCAAAATGCCCGCGCGGACGCGCTGTCGCTGCTGCTGTTCACCCTGCGCAGCGGCAAGCTGATGGCAATCAACCTGCTCAAGGTCAGCGAGATCATCCCCTGCCCGCCACTGACCAAGCTGCCCGAGTCGCACCCCCACGTGAAAGGCGTGGCGACCCTGCGCGGCAACTCGTTGTCGGTGATCGACCTGTCCCGGGCCATCGGCGAGCGCCCGCTGGCCGACCCGGACGGTGGCTGCCTGATCGTCACCGAGATCAGCCGCTCGCGCCAGGGCTTGCATGTGCAGGCGGTGAGCCGCATCGTCCATTGCCTGAGCACCGACATCAAGCCGCCGCCGTTTGGCTCGGGTAACCGCTCGTTCATCACCGGCGTGACCCGGGTCGACAACACCCTGGTGCAAGTGCTGGACATCGAAAAGGTCATCCATGGCATCGCCCCGCCCGAGCCGGAGCCACAGTCGGGAGAGCTGAGCGAAGAAGACGCCAGCCTGCTGGCCGCCGCCAACATCCTGGTGGTCGACGACAGTCAGGTGGCGCTGCAGCAGTCGGTGCACACCCTGCGCAACCTTGGTATCGAATGCCACACGGCGCGCAGTGCCAAGGATGCGATGAACGTGTTGCTGGAGCTGCAGGGCACCGCGCAAGAGATCAACATCATCGTCTCGGACATCGAAATGTCCGAGATGGACGGCTACGCCTTCACCCGCACCCTGCGCGAGACCCCGGACTTTCAGCATCTCTACATACTGCTGCACACCTCGCTGGACAGTGCCATGAGCAGCGAGAAGGCCAAGCTGGCCGGGGCCAATGCCATCCTCACCAAGTTCTCCTCGCCCGACCTGACCGACTGCCTGGTGACCGCGGCGCGGACCGTGGTGTTTGCCGAGCGCTGAAGCGCGTGTTGTTATATTCAGCGACAAACTCCCTGGCTTACCGCCAGGGATGACTCGGGCATAATTCGCGCCCCTCGGATCAATTGCCGGAACCGCGTATGAAGTATTTCAGCTCTCTCCTGATTGCCTGCGCCCTGTTCAGCGGTGTCGCCCAGGCCTCCAGCAGCCAGGCCTGGAACGAGCAGCGCCAGCAGATGCTCAAGGCCTGCCTGCAGGCCAGCCAGTTCAAGGATGCCCACGCCCGTGGCAAACCGGCGGAATTCGATGACCAGGTCGGCTTCAGCGCCCTGCTGATCGAAGGGGTTTATCCACAGAAGCACATGCAGCAACGCAACGGCACCGAGCTGTGCCTGTACGACCGCCGGCAGCAGCAGGCCTACATCAGCGAATGGAACCCGGACGCCAAGTGAACGACAGCCTGCGTTTTGCCTGTACCGGCTGTGGCAAGTGCTGCACCGGCCACCATGTGCCATTGACTCTGGACGAAGCCCGCCAGTGGGCTGCTACCGGTGGCCAGGTGATCGTCTTGATCGAGGGCTTCGTCACCGATGGGCCGGGCATGCCGGCGGACCAGCGCGAGCATGTGCTGCGTCGCTCGCATCCGGTGCCTTGCGGCGGCAGCGAAGTGCGCGTTTCGGTGACCTTTGCCGCGTTCAACCCGGGGCGCTGCCGCAACCTCGATGACAACGACCTGTGCACCATCTATGAAAGCCGACCGCTGGTCTGTCGCATCTACCCGGTGGAGATCAACCCGCATATTCCGCTGCGGCCAGAGAACAAGGACTGCCCGCCCGAGGCCTGGGAGCAAGGGCCCGAGCTGATTCATGGTTCGCTGCCGGTGGACCCGGCGCTGCTGGCGCTGGTGCAGGCTTCGCGGCAGGCGGATCGGGATGATATTGCGGCGAAGGTAGCCATTTGCGAGGCACTGGGGATGACCACCAGTGCGCTCAAGGGCAATGGGTTTACTGCTTATTTGCCAGAGATGGCGGCCTTTGCTGGGGCGCTGGCACAGGCTTTGTCAGAGACAGGGGTCGAGTGGACGCTGCACGTAGAGCAGCCTGAGCTGGTGAATGACTTGCAGGCTCGGGGGTTGCGGACCACTGCTGAAGCGCCGGTCTACTATGCCTTCATCGGTTTTTAGCTAAGCAGGGCCGCAAAGCGGCCCCACAATCGATCAGGCGCTGCGATTCAGACCCATTTCCATATCATTGATCAGTGCCTTGGCCATGGCACTGAGAATCCGCGCCGCACTACCTGCGATCAGGTTGCCTTCCATCTCTGCCTCTTCGCTCAAATGGCGGATACAACCGAGCAAGACTGACAGCTCATCAAACGCGTGATCGAGCGGGATACCCGGCTGGATGGCGTAAAGGTCGAGGAAGGTTTCTTTGCCGGCTGTGCTGCGTGACTTCAGTTCATTGCTCATGGGTAACCTCCTGCATGGCCAAATGGGCGAACAGAACACGGAGCAGTTCAGTGAGGATGCTCATGTTTTCCAGCAGGACCTTGCGGTGGTCTTCGACCTCGGTTTCGAGCAAGACCTGGATGGTGCTGGAGAGGCTGTCCATCAGGGCGGCAGCGTGGGGTTTGGCGTCTTCGAAGGTTAGGTCGGCGATTATTTTGATGTAAGGGAGGGGGAAAGAGGGTGGTGGATCGGGAACTATCTTTTTCATGATTGGAACTCGATTGGAAACGCTGAATAGCGACCACCTTCTCTTTCTCACAGATAGGGTGGCAGCCGTACGCGAGGTGAGAAAACCGCGTCCCAATCACCGCGGCTAGACCGAAGTCTCACGCGCACGGCTGCCATAGCAGTTGGCTTGATTAGGAAAGTTACTGCAGCTTTCTCACGGCCGCTCGCCGTTTTTGGCGAACCGTGAAGTTATCGCTGAAGCAGTTCCCCGACTATCAGACGCCATCCGACAGAGCGCGTAGGATAATTCGTCACCCCAGGCTCTTGAAGCATTTGGTTTCAGTTTGGGAATTTTCCTACAGCTGCTTGCCGCGCTCCGCTCTCCTGTGGGAGCCGCGCTTGCCGGCGTTGGGCCGCTAAGGGGCCCCGGCAATTTATGCAACAACCTTGAAATCGTGGGGCCGTTTCGCGGCCCATCGCTGGCAAGCGCGGCTCCCACATTTACTGCGTGAAACCATCAATCAGCGGCCGAGCATTACGGTCTGCAGCTGCGCCTGAGCCTGCTGCACAGTCTTCGCCTGGGTCGTCAGGTCTTGCAGCAAGGCATTCAGCTCAGCCTGTACCTTGGGGTCGTTGACCTTGACGATCGGCCCGTTGATCTCGATCTGCGCCTTGTGTGCATCTACGTAGTCGGCCACTTTCAGGCTGCTGTCGAGGGTGCCGTTGATCTGCGGCAGCACTTGCAGGAAAGTATCGGCCGGGACGCTGACGGTGCGGTCGTAGGCCTTGTCGTAGACCACCTTGAGGTCATCCGGCTGCTTGAGCTGGGCATGGGCGCTGTCGGCCTTGGCCTTCTGGTCCTGCAGCTGGAGGCCCATGTCTTTCAAGCCGGTCTGTACCGCCTTGATGTCGTCACGGCGGCTGGTGATATCGTTCAGCGAGCGCACCGCGCCTTTCTGCAGCAGGCTGCCCAAGGGTTTCACCGCGCTATCCATGGCGCCGTTGAAGTTGGTGATCACGGCGTAATGGTCGTTGTAGGGGCCAAACGCCTTGGATTCATCGGCACTCAGCTTGGGCACGTGAACGCCGGGCTTGTCGACGATACGGGTCTGCAGGAATTCGCTGAAGGCAGCGCGCTGCTTGGGTTCATTGTCGCCACAGGCGGCGAGGGCCAGGGGTAGGGCGAGGGCAAGCAGCCACTGGGGACGGAATGAGACGTTCATGTCGATGAATCTCCATAAAGGGTTGAGGCGCGCCAGCGCAATGGTTGGCGCGGCGGGCAAGGGTAGCGCTTTTTCAGCTGTGGATCCAATCGCCGGCAGGGCTCATGCCAGGGGCAGCGTAAACCCCTCGATCCCCCGCCCCAGCTTCAGCGCCTGGCCATGCAGCACACGCATCAAATGCAGCGCCGACTGCGAGAGCGGCTCAAAGCGCGAGTGGACGAAGCTGATATCGAAATGGATCTCGTCGACCAAGGACACCACATGCAAGCCGCTGTCCTGCGCGACAAACTCGTCGATCACGCTGATGCCCATACCCTGCTTGACCAGCGCCACAGCTTCGTTGGCATTGGTAAACGACAGCAGGGAATCCAGCTGCAGGCCGCGCCGCTCGATGTGGCCGGCCAACAGCTGGCCGAACGGCATGTCCGGGCGGAACAGCAGCAGCGCATGGCCCTGCAGTTGCTTCAGCGTCAAGGACGGCGCTTGCGCCAGGGCATGGTCGGCCGGCATCACCACCACCATGCGCCCGCGCATGAAGGCCTGGGAGTGCAGGTGGTCGTGGATCACCGGCAACGCGGCGACCGACAAGTCGACGGTCTTCGACAGAATCTGGTTGGGCATGGCGTGCATCAGCGAAGTCTGCCACTCGATCTGCAATGACGGTGCTTCGCGTTTGAGTTGGGCCAGCGCGGCAGGGATGACCACGGTCGATAGCGAGGCACTGCACGAGATGCGCAGCGTGCGATGGGTACCGGTAGCCAGGGAATGGGCGCACACGTTCACCTGCAAGGCCGCCTGGTACACCCGCTCGACCTCGCGGTACAGCACCTGCGCCTCAGCCGTGGGCACCAGGCGGTTGTTGATGCGCTCGAACAGTCGGTAGGTCAGGCGCCCCTCGATATAGCCGATCAGTTTGCTCACCGCCGGCTGGGACACGTAGAGCATCTTCGCTGCCGCGCTGATCGAGCCGGTCAGCATCACCGCGCGGAACACTTCCATGTGCCGCAGCTTGAACACCATCGTCGTGCCGTCCGGGTTTTCCTGAGCGGGGATCATGCCTATTACCTTCGGTTATGGTCTTCGCCATCTGTGTATGAGCGTTGTGCAATCGCCCGCAGTATCGTGAGCCCAGGCAAGTCGCCCAGGCGGCGAACAATAACAAGATCTGCAGGCAAGCGCAGTGGCGCTTGAAGGAACCGCGCTTGAACATCTACGACGAACCCAAGATCGACTGCCATAACCATTTGTTTGACCCCGCACGCTTCGCTTACCACCCAAACGCCCCTTACGCGCCCTCCGGCCAGGAGGTCGCCACCCTGGCCCAGTTCAACCAGGTGATGGACGCCTATGGCGTGCGCCATGCCTTGCTGGTGGGGCCGAACAGTGGCTACCACACCGACAATGGCCTGCTGCTGCACGCACTGGCGACGGGCCAGGGGCGCTTCAAGGGGATTGCGGTGGTCGAGCGGCAGATCAGCCTTGATGCGCTGGCCGCGCTGCGCGAGCAGGGCGTGGTCGGTGTGGCCTTCAACCCGGCGCTGTACGGCGTGCCGAGCATGCGCGATGCCGCGCCGCTGTTCGGCAAGCTCGCCGAACTGGGCATGTTCGCCCAGGTGCAGGTCTGCGAAGACCAACTGCTGGAGCTGCAGTGGTTGCTTGAACACAGCTCGGCGCGCCTGTTGATCGACCACTGCGGTCGCCCGGATGCCGCCGCCGGCCTCCAGCAGGCCGGCTTCCAGTCGCTGTTGCAGCTGGCCCGCAGTGGGCGGGCCTGCGTGAAGCTGTCTGGCATGCAGAAGTTCGCCGATGCCGATGGCTTGTATGAGCAAAGCCACGCCTACGTCCGGGTGCTGCTCGATGCGTTCGGCCCGGATGCCTGCGTGTGGGGCTCGGACTGGCCGTTTATCCGCCAGCAGGCACGGGTCGACTACGGCCCGCTGCTGAAGCTGGCCGAACGCCTGATGCCGGACGCCCGCCTGCGGCGCAAGGTCATGTGGGATACCCCGCAGCGCCTGTTTGGTTTTGCCGCCAGGCAAACACCAGCAAAGCGCGCTTCACTGATAGAAGACAGCCCGCTGAGCACACCCCCATGAACAACGAACAAGCAGCACCCGAAACCCGTGGCGTGACGGTGGAGTTACTGGCAGCGGTCGATCTGGGGCCGGAAATCGAGGGCATGGCAGGCCGCCAGTTGCGCATGCGCAAAGTGACCATCGCCCCGGGCGGCGTGTTCGGGCCAGTCCATGATCACAAGGACCGGCCCGGCACGGTGTTCATCCTGCAAGGCACCATCACCGACCACCGCAATGGCCAGGCCACCGACTACGGCCCGGGTGTCGGCTGGCCTGAAGACCACAACACCACGCACTGGCTGGAAAATCGCGGCACGGTGACGGCGGTGGAAATCTCGGTCGACATCGTCAAGGGTTGACCTGGTAGCCACGCCCCTGCAGGCACCCGCTGTAGGCACTGGCATGCGCCGAGCTTTGCGCTTCGCCCTGGTTGCGCCGGTCTTCGCGGCGCTCCTGGCGTTGCCGCGAGGCACCTACCGCCGCACCGGCGGCGGCCCCTTGGCCCGCACGGTTCTGCCGGTATTGCTCTTTGGCATTGTCGCCGGCCCGGTCATACACCTCTTCATGCTGATTGCCCCGCACCTGGGCGCCAACCGCACCGGCTGCGGCACCGGCCGCCGCGCCCTTGACCCTGCCGCCGACATGGCTGCCAGAAGAACTGCTGCTGGCGCTGTTGGCAGCGTTGGTCGCCACGGTGTTGCAGTCATTGATGTCCAGCTGCATCTGCTGGCTGCTCTGGCCCTTGAGCGGCACCACCGACTGGGCCTGGGCTGCAGACGCTGCGCACAGCAGCATCAGCAGGTAACTCCACGTGAACGCACGCATCGCACACCTCCAGCGGATGGGAATTGCATCTCACAGAATAGCTGGGCTGCGGTACCTGGCGGTGGGCGCCTGCCGTCCAGGTCTGTGGCAGAGGGCATTATTGTTAACTTGCAGTAAACAATAACGTGAATTTGATTGTATTACTGCCGCCAGGAAAAGCCCTTACCTTTAGCCCACGTGATAACCACACGCAATCTGGGCCCAAGCGCGTTCTGCCTGTACGCATCAGCTGGCCCAGCCGCCACATTCATCCGACTCACAACAATAATTCGGAGACGGCAATGGCCAAGCGACTGATAGGCAAGCTGTACGTACAAGTGTTGATAGGCGTGGCCCTGGGCATTGTGCTGGGGGTGTTCTGGCCGCAGGTCGGTACCGACATGAAGCCGCTCGGTGACGCTTTCATCAAGCTGATCAAGATGGTCTTCGCCCCGATCATCTTCGCCACGGTGGTGCTGGGCATCGCCAAGATGGAAAACATGAAGGAGCTGGGCCGGGTCGGTGCCCGGGCGCTGATCTATTTCGAGGTGCTGTCGACCTTCGCCCTGGTGCTCGGCCTGATCGTGGTCAACCTGGTGCAGCCAGGGCAGGGCATGGATGTCGACCCGGCCACCCTCGATACCCAGGCCATTTCCACTTACACCGCCGCGGCAGCCAGTGGTTCCGGTGGTTTCACCGATTTCCTGTTGCATCTGATCCCGGCCAGCGTCACGGATGCCTTCGCCAAGAACGAGATCCTGCCGATCCTGTTGTTCTCGACCCTGCTCGGTATCGCCCTGGCCAACCTCGGCGCGCGCGGCAAGCCGGTGGTGGATGTGCTGGAAGCGTTTTCCCACGGCATGTTCTACATCGTTGGCATGGTGATGCGGGTTGCGCCGTTGGCGGCCTGTGGTGCGATGGCTTTCACCGTCGGCAAGTACGGCCTGGGTTCGATCGTGTCGCTGGGCAAGCTGATGGCGACCATGTACCTGACCTGCTTCCTGTTCGTGGTGCTGGTGCTGGGCAGCATTGCGCGGATGTCGGGTTTCAGCCTGTGGAAGTTCCTCAAGTACCTGCGCGAAGAGCTGTTCACCGTACTGGGCACCAGCTCCTCGGAGTCGGTGGTGCCACAGCTGATGAACAAGCTGGAGAAGGTTGGCGTGTCCAAGCCGGTGGTCGGCCTGGTGATCCCGTCGGGCCTGACCTTCAACCCCGATGGCCAGTGCATCTACTACACCATGGCGGCGATCTTTATCGCCCAGGCCACCAACACCCCGCTGACGCTGATGGACCAGTTGATCGTGCTCGGCGTGCTGCTGCTCACTTCCAAGGGCTCGGCGGGGGTGACCGGCTCGGGCTTCATCACCCTGGCCGCGACCCTGGCGACCATGGACAACATTCCGGTGGCCGGCATGGTCCTGCTGCTCGGTGTCGACCGCTTCATGTCCGAAGCCCGCGCCATCACCAACACCATCGGCAATGCCGTGGGCACCATGGCCATCGCCAAGTGGGTCGGCGCCCTGGACAGCGCACGGATGAACCAGGTGCTCGACGGCCAGGCCGTGGCGCAGCCCGAACCGCCAACCAGCGCCACCCCCGCCGCAGAAGCGGCCACCCCAACCGATAAAAAAAGCCTTGTGATGCACTGAGGAGATAACCGTGGATAGCGTAGAAAAAGAAAATGCCGTGTCATCGCTGACCGACACCTTGGCCAAGTTCACCGCCTATATCGGCAAGCGCCTGCCCAAGGATGTAAAAGCAAAGACAGCCAAGCTGCGTGCGGCGGAAACCAACCCGCTGGCCATCGCCGTCTACGACTCGATGGCCGACAACCAGGACTATGCCGACAAGCTGAACCGCCCCAGCTGCCAGGACACCGGGGTGATCCAGTATTTCATCTCGGCCGGCGCGCGCTTCCCGCTGCTGGGTGAGATGGAAGGCATCCTCGAAAACGCCACCCAGGAAGCCACCGTCCATGGGCCGTTGCGCCACAACGCGGTGGAAACCTTCATCGAGAAGAACACCGGCACCAATACCGGCTCGAAGATCCCGTGGCTGGACTGGGAAATCATCCCCGATGCCGACTACGCCATCGTCGACGTGTACATGGCCGGTGGCGGCTGCACCTTGCCGGGCTCGGCCAAGGTGCTGATGCCTGGGCAGGGCTACGAGGGCGTGACCGAGTTCGTCTTCGATGTCATCACCTCCCGCGGCGTCAACGCCTGCCCGCCGCTGCTGGTGGGGGTAGGGGTATCGACCTCGGTGGAGACAGCGGCACGCCTGTCGAAAAAGGCCATCCTGCGTGAAGTGGACTCCAGCCACCCCAATGAAAGCGCGGCAATGATGGAAAAGCTGCTGGAGGAGGGCCTGAACGAAATCGGCATCGGCCCGCAGGGGCTGACCGGCAACAGCAGCGTGATGGGCGTGAACATCGAGTCCTCGGCGCGCCACCCTTCGACCATTGGTGTTGCCGTATCGACCGGCTGCTGGGCACACCGTCGCGGCAAGATCCGCATCAATGCCGACCTGACCTATGACATCCTCTCCCATGAAGGCGTGATCCTGTGAACAGTCCAGTGAAAAAGATCATCAGCACCCCCATCAGCGATGACGACCTGGCCGGCCTCAATGTCGGCGATGTGGTCTACCTCACCGGCCAGCTGGTGACCTGTCGTGACGTGGCGCACCGCCGGCTCATCGAGCTGGGGCGCGAGCTGCCGGTCGACCTGCGTGGTGGTGCGATCTTCCATGCCGGCCCCATCGTCAAGAAGAAGGAAGACGGCAGCTTCGAGATGGTCTCCATCGGCCCGACCACCAGCATGCGCATGGAGAAGTTCGAGAAGCAGTTCATCGAACAGACCGGTGTGAAGCTGATCGTCGGCAAGGGCGGCATGGGGCCGGAGACCACCACCGGCTGCCTGGAGAACAAGGCCGTGCATGCTGTGTTCCCTGGCGGCTGCGCGGTACTGGCGGCCACTCAGGTCGAAGAGATCGAACGCGCCGAATGGCAGGACCTGGGCATGCCAGAAACCCTGTGGGTGAACCGCGTGCGCGAGTTCGGGCCGCTGATCATCTCCATCGACACCAAGGGCAATAACCTGTTCGAGCAGAACAAGGCCCGTTTCAATGAGCGCAAGGGCGCGGTGATCGAGAAGATCAACAGCCAGGTGCGGTTCATCAAATAAGTCTCACCTGTACTGGCCTCTCGCGGGTAAACCCGTGGAGAGGGCGGTACAGGCAGTGCAAGGCTCAATGGGCAGTACGCAATGGCACCTCTCGCAACAGCCAAGACAAGGCAAAGGCCACACAGGTAATCACCGCCGCCAGCAGGAACACCCCATGCATGGCCCCGGAGAACGCTTGCAGATAGGCCTGCTGCTGAGGCGCCGCCAAGGCATGTACCGCCGTCGGCGAAAGGCTCGCGGCACCGCCACTGCTGGCTGCGAAATCACTCGGCAGGCCATCGAGCAGGGCATGGGAAAACAACGCGCCGAACACCGAAACCCCCACCGAACCGCCAATCGACCGGAACAGCGTCGCCCCTGACGTCGCCACACCCATGAGCCGCCGCTCGACACTGTTCTGCACCGCCAGGATCAGTACCTGCATCACCATGCCCAGGCCTGCCCCCAGCAGCCCCATGTACAGGTTCATCCGCCACATCGGTGTGTCCAGTTCCAGGCGGCTGAGCAGCCCCAGGGCGACCACCTGCAGCAGCGTGCCGACAATCGGGAACACCCGGTAGCGCCCCCAGCGGCTGATCAGCCGCCCGGTAATCGCCGACACCACCAGCAACCCCCCCATCAACGGCAGCATCTGCAGGCCGGCGCTGGTGGGCGAGGCGTCTTTCACCACCTGCATGTACAGCGGCAGGAACGTCACCGAACCGAACAGCGACACACCGACGATCAGCCCGATCAACCCAGCCAGCACGAAGGTGCGGTGGCGGAACAGGTGCAGTGGCATGATCGGTTCCACCGCGCGGCGTTGTTCGAACACGAAACCGACCAGGCCGATGACGGCGAACAGCGCCAGGCACAGCACATCCAGCGAGGCCCAGGGCAGCAAGCTGCCGCCCAGGCTGGTGATCAGCACCAGCGCACCCAGGGTGATGGTGAGGAAGAACGCGCCAATGTAGTCGACCACATGCTTGACCGGGGCCACGTGCGGGCGGAACACGCTGCCGATCACCACGACGGCCAGCAGGCCCAGCGGCAGGTTGATGAAGAAAATCCAGTGCCATGACAGGTGTTCGACCAGGAACCCGCCAATCAGCGGGCCAACCACGGTGGCCAGGCCAAACACACCGCCGAACAGGCCTTGGTAGCGGCCGCGTTCGGCGGGCGGAATGACGTCGCCGATGGCCGCCATGGCCACCACCATCAGGCCACCACCGCCCAGGCCCTGCAGCGTGCGGAACAGGATCAGCTGGGTCATGTCCTGGGCCAGCCCGCACAGTGCCGAGCCGAGCAGGAACAAGGCAATGGCGATCTGCAGGACGCGCTTGCGGCCGTAGAGGTCGCCAAACTTGCCATACAGCGGCACGACCACGGTTGAGGCCAGCAAATAGGCGGTGACCACCCAGGACAGCCAGCGCAGCCCGCCAAGGTCGCTGACGATGGTCGGCAGCGCGGTGGAGACGATGGTCTGGTCCAGTGCCGCGAGGAACATCACCAGCATCAGGGCGCCGAGCAACAGCGGGATGGAGGCCTGGGTGCGTGGTTCGACCTGTGCGCAGGAGGGCGCGTCAGCAGCGGTAGGTTGCATGCGGTTGCCTTGAGCCGGTGAGTGCGATTGAGCGTCCATGTGCGGTCAGCAGCCTTTGTTCCGGGCGTGCTGGCGGCCGGCTTCCTGCAGGCCGGCCAGGGCGAAGCCGAACAGTTGGGCAGACACGTCTTTGGCCGGCATGCCGAGGATTTCGTGCAGGGTTCCGGTGGACCCGCGCGGGCCGATCAGCAGCATCGCCCAGGGGGCGGTGACACAGAGGATGCAGCGGGTCAGCGCGGGGTCGCTTGGGGGGATGGCGGTGATTTCGCTGAACAAGCCCTTTAGCAGCGACAGCCTGAGCGGCGCTTCGGCCTGCATATGTGCCTGGCCATGGGGGCTGGGTGCGAGAATTTCCGCAGCAAGCACGCGCAGGTGCCAATTGTCGCGGCGCTGCGTAGCCTTGCGCACCACCAGTTCGACCAGTGCCCGCAATTTCTCTTGCGCCGGCTGTTCGCCCAGGGCGATCCGCTGCAGGTCGCTGATGTCCAGAAAGCGCCGCCGTGCTTCATCGAGCACGGCCAGGTACAGGCCATTGCGGCTACCGAAGTGGTAGTTGATCGAGGCCAGGTCAACCTCGGCCTTGGCGGCGACGGCTTTGTTGCTGGCTTCTGCATAACCCACGGCGGCGAACAGTTCGCCGGCGGCCTGGAGGATGCGCGTGCGGGTGGCTTCGCCGTCCTTGCGAGGTTCGCGCGGTGTGGTGGCCATGATGCGGTGCTCTCGGATCGGTGCGATGTCGGCAGCGTGACCCCGTTAAAAATTAAATTCAATTTAAATTTAATGGCCGCTACGGTCCGGCGACGGAAGGTGCCGTTGCGTTGCCCCCGGATGGCGCGTGCCGCTAGGGGGAGAGGCCCTAGTTGTGGTATACAGCACGTTAATCAACACCACCTTCGCTGGCGCCCGGATGCGTCGCGGCTGGCTGGTGATTTCCTTGCACCTGCTCCTTTTACTGTGAAACGGAGATTCGAAGATGACCGCCACCGACCGTCTGAGCCTGCTGCAGTACGAGCACCTGGGCCTGGACGATGTTGCCGCTGCCGAGTTCAAGGTGGCTCTGGAGGAGCTGCGCAAACTGGCACTGGAAGACCGTTACGAACATCCCGCTGCCTTGCACCTGGGGGATATCGCTGACGCCGAGAACCGTCAGGAACTGGCTGAAACCAAAGGCTGGGGGATCGGTTTTCTGCAGGGCCTGACCTGTGCCAAGGCGCTCACGCAAGACCAGCTGGAAGCGCTGCGTCGCGTGTTCCAGGCCGCGGCGGAGCGCGCGATCAAGCGCATGTGCAGGTAAACGCAACTTATTGAGCGTGCCGCTCTTCGCAATGGATAGCGGCAACCGGCAAATAAGCGACTGCAGGGATATGGCTTGCTCGCTAATGCCTTGTGTAACGCGTTAACTTCATGTTTTTAAAGCGTTGTTGCGCAAGTTGCAGAACTGCGCAAGAAAATGCTTTGTCGTCAAATGGGTCTGCCGCCAGGGCCGACCTTTCGCAACATGCTTTTCCTTTCCCGCGAAGACGAGCGCACCCGCCGTTTATCGACTTTACTGACAGGCGCTGATGCCAACTCTTCATGTATCAAGTGCATTGAGCATTGGCTTTGAGTGACGCCATGGAGTGACGCGGTCCTTTGGGGAAGACCATGAGCCAGAGCCAGGCATTGATCATCTGTGAATACTGCGACGCGGTGTATCAGCGTATGCCGGTGCACAAACATCAACGCGCATTGTGCGTGCGCTGTGGCGGCGTGCTGTACCGCCATGCAAGTTTGACGATCCAGCAGCGCCTGGCATTAAGTGTCACGGGCGCGGTTTTGCTGGTATTCGCCAATGCCTATCCGGTCATGACCATTGGCATGCAGGGGTTGACCAACTCTGCAACGCTCTGGGATTCGGTGCTGATCCTCAGCAGCGGCAGCATTACCTTCATAGCCCTGGTCATGGCCTTGGCCATCATTTTTGCGCCGGTACTGCAGATTGCCTTGCTTTGCTGGGTGCTGAGCTTCGCCCTGGCCGGGCAGCGGGCGCCGGGCTTTGCCATGTGCATGCGCTGCCTGGAGGGGCTGCGGCCCTGGAGCATGCTGGAAGTCGGCCTGTTGGGCGCACTGGTGGCGGTGATCAAGCTGGCGGGCCTGCTCGATGTGATACCGGGCATCGGCCTGGTCGCCCTGGCGGCGCTGAGCATGCTGATCATCTACATTGCCGGGCGCGATATCCGCGACCTCTGGGAGCAGGTATGAGTACGCCTGCGCTGGCAGACGAACTGGGGCTGTGCCTGTGCCATGGCTGTGGGCACGCCTGTGAGCAGGGCAGCCATGTGCACACCTGCGAGCGCTGCGGCGCGCCGTTGCACCGACGCAAGACCAATGCCATCGCCCGTGGCTGGGCCTTCCTGGTGGCCGCGCTGGTGTTCTATGTCCCCGCCAACCTGCTGCCGGTCATGCATACCGAAATGCTCGGCAGTGGCAGCGACAGCACCATTGGTGGCGGCGTGGTGGAGTTCTGGCAACACGGCGCCTGGGACATCGCCCTGATCATCTTCATCGCCAGCATGGGCGTGCCGGCGGTCAAGTTCTTTTCCCTTGGCCTGCTGCTGTTCACCGCCCAGCGTCGTTCGAGCTGGGCACGCCGGCAGCGCTCGCAACTGTATCGCGGCGTCGAGTTGATCGGTTACTGGTCGATGCTCGATGTGATTGTCGTGGCGCTGGTGGCCGCCTTGGTGCAGCTGCGCGGCCTGGGCACCATCGAGCCGCGCCCGGGCATCCTGTTTTTCGGCATGGTCGTGGTGCTGACCATGTTTTCGGCAATGAGCTTCGACCCACGCTTGATCTGGGATCACCCTGGCAATGATGGAGGCCGCACTGATGGCGCAAGCGAGTGACGCGCGAAATGGGGCCGGGCAGGCAGAGGTACGCACCCGGCGCTGGAATGTTTCACTGGTGTGGATCGTGCCGATCCTGGCGATCCTGGTGGGGGCATCGCTGGTGGTGCGCAACTGGATGCAGCAAGGGCCGGTGATTTCCATTTCCTTTCGCTCCGGCGAAGGCCTGGTGGCGCACAAGACGCAGGTCAAGTACCGCAGCGTGGTCATTGGCGAAGTGACCACCGTGGACCTTGCCGAGGACCACAACAGCGTCATCGTCAAAGTGCAGTTGTCCAATGATGCGCGCTCGTTCGCCACCCAGGGCGCGCGCTTCTGGGTGGTACGCCCGCGGATTGGCGCGGGCGGGGTGTCCGGGGTCGATACCTTGCTCTCCGGCAGCTTCATCGGCGCCGATGCCGGTGAATCGAAAGGCGCTGAAAAGAACTTTACGGGCCTGGAACTGCCACCGGCGATCACTTATGGCGAGAAGGGCAAGCGTTTTCTCCTCAGCGCCGAAGACCTCGGTTCGCTGGATATCGGCGCCTCCATCTATTACCGCAAGATTCCTGTGGGTGAAGTGGTGTCCTATGCCTTGCAGGAGGATGGCAATGGCGTGGATATCGGCATATTCGTACAGTCGCCGTACGATAACTTCGTCACTGGCGATACCCGTTTCTGGAATGCCAGCGGCGTCGACATGCAGATCGGCGCCAATGGTCTGAAGGTCGATACCGAGTCGCTGTCATCCATCCTGGTCGGCGGGCTGGCATTCGGTTCACCCGACTTCAGCCCGGATGCCCAGCCAGCCGCAGACCAGGCGCACTTTCAACTGTTCGCCGACCGTGACGCCGCACTGGCGCCGCCTTTCGGTAAGGGGCAGTACCTGCAGCTGCGTTTCGACCAGTCCATGCGCGGCCTGTCGGTGGGTGCCCCGGTGGAGTTCAAGGGCGTCGAGTTTGGCCGGGTCACGGCGATCAAGCTGGATTACGACCCGGTGAAGCAGATATTCCCTGTGGTGGTGGATGCGGTGATCTACCCGCAGCGGCTGGGCCCGGTGCATCAGAAGATGCTGGCGGTGTTCAAGCACTCCGAGGGTGACCTCAACGGCGCCCGGCAACTGATCGGCACCTTTGTCGAGCATGGCTTGCGGGCGCAGGCACGCAGCGGCAACCTGATCACCGGGCAGATGTTCATCTCCCTGGACTTCTACCCGAACGCCCCCAAGGTTGCGTTCGACAGGGAGGCCTACCCTATCGTCATTCCTACGATGCCCGGCAGCCTGGAGATGCTGCAGGAGCAGTTGCAGCATTTTGTCGAGCGCATCGGCAAGTTGCCGCTGGAGAGCATTGCCAGCAACCTCGATGGCACCCTGCGTGACCTGCGCGCCAACCTCAAGACGTTCAACAGCCAGACGCTGCCTGGGGTGAAAGCCACCCTCGACGACATGCAGAAGACCTTGAAGACGGCCAACGCGACCATTGCCGACGACTCGCCCGAGCGCGAACGGCTGGGTGACACGCTGGACGAACTGGAGCGCATGTCGCGTTCGCTGCGCGACCTGACCGACTACCTGGGGCGCCACCCCGAGTCGCTGATTCAAGGCCGGCCGAAGGCGGCCGGCGCGCAAGACTTGAGACCTTGAAAGTAAAAGGCCAAAGGAGTGTCAGCTGATGCATCGAGTGCGCAACCTGTGTGGGGCCAGCCTGCTGATCTGGCTGAGCGGCTGCAGCAGTACCCCGAACAACTACCACACCCTGGTACCGGCCCAGCCGGTGCAAGGGGGCAGCCAGCACGTGCAGGTGGGCCGGGTCAGCCTGCCGCCGCAAGTGGACCGCCCGCAACTGGTGGTGCGCCAGGGCAGCAGCGGCCTGGCCATCCTGGAAACGGAGTGGTGGGGTGCCAACCTGGTGGATGAATTCCGCAGTGCCCTGCAGGACATGCTGGGCGGCCCGGTGTCTGGCTCGAGCAGTGTGTTGCGGGTCGATGTGCAGCGCTTCGACAGTGTGCCTGGGCAATACGCCTCGCTCGATACCCTGTGGCGCCTGAAACGGCCAGGCGAACCGGAAATCACCTGCCGGACTTCGGTGCAGACCGCCGCCGACAACAGCATCAACAACCTGGTCAACGCCCACCAGGCCAACCTGCGCAAGCTGGCCGAGGCCGTGCGGGCAACGGCGGCGCCTGGCAGGGCCTGCCCAACCACATGATGCGGGTGCACAAGGGTATGGGGAGCCCGCATGAAGTTACGCACAAGATTGCTCTGGCTGTTCGTACCGCCGCTGCTGTTGGTGTTGTCGCTCGTCTACTTCGCGGCCCAGGGCATGCTGCTGGCGCGGCTGGACAAGCAGGACGAGCGGCTGCTGGTGGCCGAGGCCGAGCGGCTGCGCGCCTTGCTGGGCAACAGCTTCGAGCGTGATGCCAACCGCCTGCGGCAATGGGCCCAGGCGATTCCGGGGGCGGTGCCGTCGGCTTTCCCGCTCGATGCCGCCACGCTCGGTAGGAGTGGTTTCGATTTCATACTTTATTACGCCAGCGGTGAGCAGCGGGTGAGCTGGCGGCCTCTGGACCTGGCAGCGCTGGAGCGCCCGGCCGGGGCCCCAGCGCTGAACCTGCAGGCGCTGCATGATGGCGTCGCCGAGCAATTGGCGCGGCTGCTGCAGCCTCAGGATGTGGCGCCCCCTGCGCAATTGCTGGCCGTGCTCAGGGTGCCGCTGATTCTGGTCGCCGTGGATACCGCGCGCAGCGGCGACAGGGCCAGCGGTGTGCTGCTGGCGGGCACATTCCTCGACAGCAAGCGCATCGCCATGCTGCAACAACAGCTGGGCGGTGAACTTACCTGGTTGCCGTCGGCCACCGAGCAGCAGCGGCCCGTGCTGCAGGCCGAACTCATGAGCATCGGCAATCGCCAGGTGGTCGATGCTCGCCATCAAAGTATCGACCTGCTGTTTCAGGACAGCCTGGGCGAGCCTCAGTTGCGCCTGCAACTGACCCGTGAGCGCCATCTGTACCTGGAGGGCGAGCAGCAGCTCAATGTTTTCCTCGGCGTGACGGGTGGGCTCATCGGCCTGGCGTGGCTGCTGATCTACCTCGCACTGGACGTCACCTTGCTGCGGCGCATTGCGCGCTTGCATCAGGAGCTTCTGGCCATTGGCCCGGCTGCGGCAGGGCGGCGCCTGACCGACGACGGGCGCGATGAGCTGGGCAAGCTGGCGCGCGAAGCGAACCGTGCGCTGGACCGCCTGGAGCAGAGCGAAGCACGCGACCGGGCGATTCTCGACGCCATGGAAGACGGCTACTTCGAACTCGACGAGCAGGCCAGGATCGAGTCGGTCAACCCGGCGTTCTGCAGGTTGCTCGGTTACCCGGCGGCTGAGGTGATCGGGCGCACCGTTGCTTCTCTGCAGGAAGACCAGCAGGCCAGTTCGGTCACGGAACCGGCAATCGCCGAGACCGAGCCCGGGGCACCGCTCTCGGCTCGGCTGCGGCGCGCCGACGGCAGCATCGGCCACTTCGAAACCCAGATATCCAGGCGGCACAACGCAGCTGGGCGCCTGATCGGCTATCGCGGCATCCTGCACGACGTCAGCGAGCATGTGCTTCATCAACAGCAACTGTTCGACCTGGCCTATCAGGATGCCTTGACCGGGCTGGGCAATCGCAAGGCGTTCCATGAGGACCTTGCCCGGCATCTGCACGGCGATGCCCTGCCGCTGGCGCTGATCTTTCTCGATCTTGACCGCTTCAAGCAGGTCAACGACCGCTTTGGCCACGACGTCGGTGATGCTTTGCTGGTGTGCATGGCAGAGCGCTTGTGCAATGCGCTGCGTCAACCGGCCAAGGCCTATCGCCTGGGAGGCGACGAGTTCACCGTGATAGTCCCGAACACCGAGTTCCAGGCAGCCGCTGCGCTGGCCCAGCGCTTGCTCAAGGTGCTGGGCGAGCCGGTCAGTGTCAGGGGCCTGAGCATCGACTTCGTCACCCCAAGCATCGGCCTTGCCCTTGCGCCTGCCCATGCCAGCGAGGTGGATGCACTGGTCAAGGCAGCCGATCAGGCGATGTACCAAGCCAAGCGCCAGCGCGGGCGGGTCTGCGTGTATCAGCCGGCTGAGTGATCAGCCCAGGGGGTGTCGATGATCGAGCGTTGTCGTTGCCGGTCTTTGCTGCTGTCGCTCTTCATGCTTCTGCTGCCTGAACTGGCGCTGGCAGAGCCGTTGTGTGGTCAGCTGACCGCTACCGGCAATCCGGAATACCCACCGTATCTCTGGCGTGACCCGAACCACCCTGAGCAATTGATCGGCGCCAATGCCGACTTGCTCGAGGAAGTCGGCAAGGCACTTGGGCTGGAGGTGAAGGTGGTGTATGGCGGGCCTTGGTCAAGGGCTCAGGAGGAGGTGCGGACCGGGCGTATCGACCTGATGGCGGGGTACTTTCTGACCCAGGAGCGCCAGCAACGGATGGACTTCATCAGCCCGCCGTTCCTGCATACCCCTAGTGTGGTCTGGGTCCGCCAGGACGGTGCATTTGCCTATCACGACTGGGCGGACCTCAAGGGGCGCAGCGGCGGGACGCTGGTCAGCAACAGTCACGGCCAGCAGTTCGATGACTACGCCAAGGCCAACCTTCAGCTCGAAGCAGTGCCCAGCGCCAGGCAGGCGTTCGAGAAACTGCTGCTCAGGCGCAATGATTACCTGATCTACGAGCTACATCCCGGCATGGCCCTGGCGCGGACGCAGGGTTGGGATACACAGCTGAAGGTGCTCGACCCGCCGGTGTCCAGCGAAGGGTTGTACCTGGCGCTGTCGCATCAATCGAAGTGCAATCGACCGGCGCTGCGCGAGCGGTTGGCGCAGGAGATGAAAGCGCTGGTTGCAGGGCCGATCCCGGAGCAACTGGTCGAAAAGAATCTGGAATTATGGAAACAGCAGCAGGCAGCGGGGCAGCCTTGAAGGTGTTTGCCACAAGCTCTCACAGGCGCCAAAAACCTCAAAGCAAACCCCACCAGCCTACCCATCAACCTCCAGCGCTCGCTTGGCCGCGCTCACATTGACCTCCCCCGGCAAAGCGACGCCGTTCTTCGTCGCCAAGATCTCGGCCATGACACTGACGGCAATCTCTGCCGGTGTCTTGCTGCCGATATAGATGCCAATCGGCCCGTGCAGGCGCTGCAACGAGGCCGCGCTTTCCCCGAAATGCTCGATCAGGCGCTCCCGGCGCGACTGGTTATTGCGCCGCGAACCGATCACGCCAATGTAGAACGCCGGGCTGTGCAAGGCTTCGAGCAGGGCCAGGTCGTCCAGCTTGGGGTCGTGGCTGAGGCCGACGATGCAGCTGCGCAGGTCCGGGGCGAACGCGCGCACCACGTCATCCGGCATGCCGACGATCTTCTCCACCCCAGCCACGTTCCAGCCATCCATGTATTCAGGGCGCGGGTCGCAGACCGCCACCTTGAAGCCATTGAACAGGGCCATGGTCGCCAGGTACTCGGCCAGCACCCCGGCTCCGATCAGCAGCATGCGATAACCGGGGCCCAGGGTATTGAGCATGTAGCGGCCATCGAAGCCGAACTGCTCCGGTGCGCGGGTGGTGGTCAGCTGAACCTGGCCGTTCTCCAGGTCCAGCTCGCGGCGTACCAGGTTGCCGCTGTCCAGCAGCGGCAGCAGCTGCTCCAGGCTTGCCAGCGCCGGGTCGAATTCGAGGATCAGCTCAAGGGTGCCACCACAGGGCAGGCCGAAGCGCTGCGCTTCATCGGCGCTGACGCCGTAGCGCACCACTTGCGGCAGGCCTTGGGGCATGCCGTTGCCCTGATAGGCAGTGGTATAGCAGTGGATCAGGTCATCCTCGATGCAGCCGCCGGAGACGCTGCCGACCACCCGGCCATCGCCGCGCAGGGCCATCATCGAACCCACAGGCCGCGGTGACGACCCCCAGGTGCGGGCCACGGTGGCCAGCAGCACGCGTTCGCCGGCCAGCAACCAGTCACGGGCGGTGCGCAACACCAGCAGGCCGATACTTTCCATAAGTCACGCCTCCTCAGCGCATATGCAAGATGATCGGGCTGCTGCTGGCCGGGTCGGTGTGCCCGCGCAGCTTGCCGACCGCTTGCGCATCCACCGCGCCGCCCGCGTTGCCCCAGGTGCTGCGCACGAAACTCAGCACATCAGCGATCTCCTGGTCCGACAGCTGCTCGCGGAACGCCGGCATACGGTAAGCATCCGGCAGGCCGGCGGCGACGATACGTTGCGAGCCGTTGAGGGTGATGTTGATTGCCGAGGCGTTTTCCCTGGCCAACGCCGAGGTGGCACCGGCCAGCGGAGGCATCCACTCGGCCTGGCCCTTGCCGTCCAGGCCGTGGCAACTGGCGCAGCGGGTGACATAGGTGTGGGCGCCAGGGCTGTCCAGGCGCGTGGCTGCGGAAACGGCCTGGTACTGCCAGGGCGCACCGTCACGCTGTGGGTCACCGGGCAGCGACTTGAGGTAGCGGGCGATGGCGCCCAGGTCGTCATCGCGCATGAACTGCGTGGAGTTGTTGAATGCCTCGGTCATCGACCCATACACCACGGCATGCGCGTTGCGCCCGGTCTTGAGGAACTGGACGATCTCGGCCTCGCTCCAGCGGCCGAGCCCGGTGTTGTGGTCATTGCGCAGGCTGGGCGCGTACCAGCCATCGAGCAGGGCACCGGCGAGGAATGGCGTACCCGCTTCATCCAGAGCCTTCTCGTTGAAGGCCAGGCCCCGTGGCGTGTGGCAGCTGCCGCAGTGGCCAGGCCCCTGGACGATATAGGCGCCGCGGTTCCACAGCGCGTCCTGCCCGGTCTTGGCCGCGTAAGGCGTGTCGGCGGCGAACACGCCGTTCCACAAGGCGATGGGCCAGCGCAGGTTCAACGGCCAGGGGATATCGCTGGGGAGGTTTGCCTGTTGCACCGGCTGCACCCCCTTCATGAAGAAGGCGTACAGCGCCTTTACATCGTCGTCGCTGAGCTTGGCATACGAAGGGTAGGGCATGGCCGGGTACAACCGCCGGCCACCCGGCGCGACGCCATGGCGTACGGCGCGGTCGAAATCGGCCAGGCTGTAGTTGCCGATGCCGGTCTCGCGGTCGGGGGTGACGTTGGTGGCGTGGATCGCACCCAGCGGTGTGGCCATCTGCAGGCCACCGGCAAACGGCTTGCCATCGGGCAGGCTGTGGCAGGCCACGCAGTCGCTGAGCCGCGCGACATACTCACCCCGGCTTACCAGCCCAGGGTCGAAGCGCGTGGTTTGTTCGGCAGCGAATGGCGAGGCGGGCTCGCGGGTCACGTACCAGGCCAGCAGGCCGGCCGCAACCAGGCACGGCACGGCCAGCCAGCCCGCGGTTCGGGCAAAACGGCTGTGGGTCATGGGGCAGTCCTTGTCCGGTCAGCTGAAGGTGTGGCGGCTAAGCGGCAGGCTACGCACGCGCTGGCCGGTGAGCTGCGCCACGGCGTTGGCCACGGCAGGCGCCACCGCCGGCAGCGGCGGCTCGCCGATACCGCCCATCTTCGCCCCGCTCTCGACGATGCGCACATGCACCCGGGCCATGCGCGAGGGCGGCAGGATCGGGTACAGGTCGTAGTTGCGCGCACGCGGCTTGCCGTCGATGAACACCGCTTCTTCCACCAGCGTCTGCGACAGGCCCAGGGCCACGGCACCGTTGACCTGGTGCTCGATGATCGCCGGGTTGACGATGCTCCCAGGGTCGATTGCCTGCCAGATGTCATGCACCTTGACCTGGCCGTTCTCGATCGACACCTCGGCGATGGCCGCCGCCTCGGAGCCGAACGGCGAGGCCATGGCAATACCACGGGCACGCTTGCTGCCGTCTTCTGCGGTAAACGGCCCGCGCTTCCAGCCGCCGGACAACTCGGCCACTGCGTGCAGCAGGTTGGTCAGGCGCTGATTATCGCGCAGCAGGTGCAGGCGCAGTTCGTAGGGGTCCTTGCCGCCCTTGTCGGCCAACTCGTCGAGGAACGACTCATAGAAGAAGTCGTTCAGCGAATTGCCCACCGAGCGCCAGTAGCCGAGCATGGCCGGGCCTTTGACGTAGATCTGGGCGATGCGTTTGTTGGCAATGGCGTAAGACTTGCCCGACAGCCCTTCGAGGGCCGTGGGGTCGATCTTGTCGCCTTGCTTGCCAGCGAGGGCTTCGGTCGGGCCTTCGGTGGCGCTCACCGCTTCGATGGCCACTGGCAGGCCATCGGCATCCAGCCCGGCGCGGAACTTGACCACGGCGACCGGGCGCAGCACGTCGCGCAAGAACTCTTCCTCGCGGCTCCAGATCAGCTTGACCGGGCGGCCGACGGCCTTGGCCAGGGCGATGGCCTGTGGGTACGGGTTGGCCGAGTCATACAGGAAATGGCGGCCGAAGAAGCCGCCGAGCAGCGGCGAGTGCAGGGTGATCTGTGCAGCATCCAGGCCGGTACGCTTGGCGATGTCGTCGCGGAACATGTCTGGCGCCTGGTTGGGCAGCCAGACATCCAGGCTACCGTCCGGGTTGAAGCGGGCGAGGGCGGACGGTGGCTCCAGCTGGGCATGGTTGAGGTACTGGTTGTGGTAGCTGGCCTCGACCTTGGTCTTGGCATTGGCCAGGGCGCCGGCGATGTCGCCTTGGTTTTCTTCGTCGCGGGCCGGCCCTTCAACGCTGGCGAGGTGCTCGCGCCAGCCGTCGCTGGAGAAGTCTGCCGGCATCGGCCGCACCTTGCTGTCAGCACCCGGCTCATTCCAGTCCACCTGGATTGCCTCCACGGCACGCTTGGCGTGCCACCAGCGCTCGGCGACCACGGCCACCGCGCCCGGCAGCTGATGCACCGAGTGCACGCCCTTCATGCCCTTGACCTGCTCCTCGTTGCGCAGGCTACCCACGGTCATGCCCAGGCGTGGCGCGTGCTGCACGGCAGCGTGGAGCATGCCGTCGACCTTGATGTCGATGCAGTACTGGGCCTTGCCGGTGGATTTATCGTAGGCGTCCAGGCGCCGCACCGGTTTGCCGATCCAGCGGAACTGGCTGGGGTCGCGCAGCTTGATGCTGGCCGGGTCCGGCACCGGCAGGTCCATGGCACGGCTGGCCAGCTCGCCATAGGCCAGCGAACGGCCCGTGGCGGCGTGCATGACCTTGCCAGGCTCGGTGGACAGTTCGCTGACGGGGACCTTCCATTGTTCGGCGGCGGCCTGCAGCAGCATGGCCCGGGCCAGGCCACCGAGGCGGCGCATGGTCGGGTAGCTCATGCGCACCGACATGCTGCCACCGGTAATGCGCATGCCGTTTTCCATCACCACGTAGGCTTCACCGGGCGGTGCGCTTTCGACCAGGAAATTGGCCGGGTCGACATCCAGTTCTTCACCCACGATCTGGGCCATGGCCGTGAAGGGGCCTTGGCCGCCTTCCATGAACGGGCTGAGCAGGCGCACCTTGCCGTCCGGGCGGATTTCCAGGAACGCCGGCACCTGGGTGCCGCGTTCCGGGGTGGCTGCCGCCGCTGCCTGCACGCGGGTCGCGCCCAGCGGCAGGCCGAAACCCAGCACCAGGGCCCCGACCGCGGTGCTGGCCAGAAAGCGCCGGCGCGACAGGTTGACGGTTTCGCCCAGCTGTAGCCTGAGCAGTTCTGCGGGGGTATCGACGGGCGTGTTCATCAGGCCTGCTCCCCTTGGGCTAGCGCATGCACGGCGGCATGGATGGCGTTGTAGGTGCCGCAGCGGCAGAGGTTGACCATCGCTGCGCTGATTTGTTCGTCACTGGGCTTGGGCGTGTGCTTGAGCAGTGCCGTGGCCGCCATCACCTGGCCGGACTGGCAGTAGCCGCACTGGGCCACCTGGTGCTCGACCCAGGCCGCTACCACGCGCTTGCCCACCGCATCGGCCTCGACCGCTTCGATGGTAGTCACCTCGCGCCCGACCACGCCGGCCACGGGGGTGACACAGGCACGCACGACGTTGCCATCCACCAGCACCGAGCAGGCGCCACATTGGGCCAGGCCACAGCCATACTTGGTACCGGTCATGCCCAGGTCGTCACGCAGCACCCACAACAGAGGCGTGTCGGCATCGGCGTCGACCTGATAGGTCTGCTGGTTGATATGAAGTTCCATGGCTCACCTGCTGATCATCGGTTGATGGCGTTTACGGTCTGCTGGGGAATACGTTGTTCCCCAATCCAGAAACGCTAGCACAGTGGTACGACCACTGGTCCGTCTGCGGCGCAGGTTCAGAGGATCAGGCAAGCAATCCGGTGGAATGCGCAATATCCCGCAGCGATCCGGTATGGACGCGGAGAGGACTTCCGAGCGGAAAACCCGGATAATGCCGGCCAATTTCGTTTTGCACGCTTAACTGACGGTAATCCCCGCATGGAAATCAAGGTCAATTTTCTCGACAACCTTCGTCTCGAAGCCAAGTTCGACGACTTCACGGTGATCGCCGACCAGCCGATCCGCTACAAGGGCGACGGTTCGGCACCGGGCCCGTTCGACTATTTCCTGGCGTCGTCGGCCCTGTGCGCGGCGTACTTCGTCAAGCTGTACTGCCAGACTCGCGATATCCCCACCGAGAATATCCGCCTGTCGCAGAACAACATCGTCGACCCGGAGAACCGCTACAACCAGATCTTCAAGATCCAGGTCGAGCTGCCCGAAGACATCTCCGAGAAGGACCGCCAGGGCATCCTGCGCTCCATCGACCGCTGCACCGTGAAGAAAGTGGTGCAGACCGGCCCCGAGTTCATCATCGAACAGGTCGATAACCTTGACGCCGATGCCCAGGGCCTGTTGATGCCGGTGGCCGACACCACCACCTACATCGCCGGCAAGGACCTGCCGCTGGAGCAGACCATCGCCAACATGTCCGGCATCCTTGCCGGCCTTGGCATGAAGATCGAGATCGCCTCGTGGCGCAACATCGTGCCCAACGTCTGGTCGCTGCACGTGCGCGACGCGCAGTCGCCAATGTGCTTCACCAACGGCAAGGGTTCGACCAAGGAAGCCGCACTGGCCTCGGCGCTGGGTGAGTTCATCGAGCGACTGAACTGCAACTTCTTCTACAACGACCAGTTCTGGGGCGAAGACATCGCCAATGCGCCGTTCGTGCATTACCCGAACGAGCAGTGGTTCAAGCCAGGGCCAAAGGACGAACTGCCGGCCGAAATCCTCGACGAACATTGCCTGGCGATCTACAACGCGGACGGCGAGCTGCGCGGTTCGCACCTGTACGACACCAACTCGGGCAACACCGAGCGCGGCATCTGCTCGTTACCGTTCGTGCGCCAGTCCGACGAGCAGGTGGTGTACTTCCCGTCCAACCTGATCGAGAACCTGTTCCTCAGCAACGGCATGAGCGCCGGCAATACCCTGGCCGAAGCCCAGGTGCAGTGCCTGTCGGAAATCTTCGAGCGCGCGGTGAAACGCGAAATCCTCGAAGGTGAGCTGGCCCTGCCGGACGTCCCCCAGGACGTGCTGGCCAAATACCCTGGCATCCTCGCCGGCATCCAGGGCCTGGAAGAGCAGGGCTTCCCGGTGCTGGTCAAGGACGCCTCGCTGGGCGGTGAGTTCCCGGTAATGTGCGTGACCTTGATGAACCCACGCACGGGTGGCGTGTTCGCCTCGTTCGGCGCTCACCCGAGTTTTGAAGTGGCGCTGGAGCGCAGCCTCACCGAGCTGCTGCAAGGCCGCAGCTTCGAGGGCCTCAACGACCTGCCGCAGCCGACCTTCGAAAGCCATGCACTGACCGAGCCGAACAACTTCGTCGAGCACTTCATCGACTCCAGTGGTGTGGTGTCGTGGCGCTTCTTCAGTGCCAAGGCCGATTTCGAGTTCGTCGAGTGGGACTTCTCCGGCCATGGCGAGGACTCCAACATCCAGGAAGCCGCGACCCTGTTCGGCATCCTCGAAGACCTTGGCAAAGAGGTGTACATGGCCGTGTACGACAACCTCGGCGCCACTGCCTGCCGCATCCTGGTGCCGGGTTATTCCGAGATCTACCCGGTCGAGGACCTGATCTGGGACAACACCAACCGCGCCCTGGGCTTCCGTGCCGACATCCTCAACCTGCACAGCCTCGACGACCGCGCCCTGCGCGCGCTGCGCCGGCGCCTGGATAAATGCGAGGTTGATGACTACACCACCATCACAACCCTGATCGGCGTCGAGTTCGACGAGAACACGGTGTGGGGCCAGTTGACCATTCTTGAGCTGAAGTTGCTGATCTGCCTGGCGCTCAAGCGCTTCGAGGATGCCAAGGAGCTGGTCGAGGCGTTCCTGCAGTTCAACGACAACACCGTCGAGCGCGGCCTGTTCTACCAGGCGCTGAACGTGGTGCTGGAAGTACAGTTGGATGACGAGCTGGAAATGGCCGACTACGAAGCCAACTTCCGCCGCATGTTCGGCAACCCGCGGATGGACGCGGTGCTGGGTTCGGTCGACGGTAGCGTGCGCTTCCATGGGCTGACACCGACCAGCATGAAGCTGGAAGGGCTGGACCGCCACCTGCGCCTGATCGAGAGCTACAAGAAGCTGCACGCTGCGCGGGCCAAGTTTGCCTGACCGAGCCAAGGGCGTGAATGGGCTGCAATGCAGCCCTCGATAGCCGGCCTGACGCGTTGCTCAACAGCGCATAACCGCCGTAAGGGTCAGTTCTTGCACTTGGCCTGCACCACCTGGCAGGTGTCTGGCGTGCCACCTGAGCGGCCGGCATAGCGGATGCAATTGTTCAGCGACTTCTGCTTGGCAATGCCCAGTGTGT
Source organism: Pseudomonas sp. TWI628 (assembly GCF_039673865.1). Classification (NCBI taxonomy): domain Bacteria; kingdom Pseudomonadati; phylum Pseudomonadota; class Gammaproteobacteria; order Pseudomonadales; family Pseudomonadaceae; genus Pseudomonas; species Pseudomonas sp. TWI628. The sequence continues at coordinate 27,139 of NZ_JBDJMM010000002.1, forward strand.
TGCCCCAGGCCAGGCCGCCTTCACCGCTGCTCGGCAGCGCCTTGGCGTAACAGTTGGAGCCCGGCGCGGCGGCGTAGTAGCGCGCCTTGCTGCTTTTGCTCGAACAGCCGGCATTGAGTGCCAGGCTGATGGCCAGCAAGGCATGCGCGGTCCAGTACGCGTAAGGTCGTGTGCTGCAAGTGTTCATGGTATCCCTCGTTCCGACGCGCAAAGTCTTTCAGGATATTTCTATCAAGCCAAGCGGTGAACTATCCGAACGTCAAGGTGATCCCTTCTTAAGCGCACCCTGCGCACGCCTGATGGACCAGGCCTCGTGCCAGTCCGTCAGCTCCGGGTCACCGACTGATAAGGAGGCGCCGTGACCGCTACAGAGCAAACCCTCTACCGATGCACGCCCAGCCCGCTGCATGCGATCTTGCTGGCCGGCACGGTCCCGCTGTTTCTCGGCGCGCTGCTGAGCGACATTGCCTACTTCAAGAGCTACCAGATCCAGTGGAGCAACTTCGCCGCCTGGCTGATCGCTGGCGGCCTGCTGTTCTGCGGGCTGACGCTGTTGTTTGCCCTGGCCAACCTGATCCGCACCCCACGCAAGGGTGGGCGGCCGACGCTGTACTTCCTGCTGTTGCTGGCGACCTGGGTGTTGGGGCTGATCAACGCCTTCGAACATGCCAAGGATGCCTGGGCGGTGATGCCGGCAGGCCTGGTGCTGTCGGTGATCGTCACTGTGCTCGCCTGCGTGGCGGCATGGCTGGGCATGAGCAACCTGCGTTCGGGAGGTGAGGCATGAAGCCGTTGCATGGAATGTCGCTGCTGAGCGTGGCACTGCTGCTGGCCGCCTGTGGTGGTGACGGCGAGCCGAACCAGGCTGTGGGGCCCGACCCGAAACTGCCGGCTCCGGAGCGCGGCCTGCTGCCAAGCATGAAGATCGCGCAACCGGCGCAGTGGGGCGATCAGAAACCCACCGTGCCTGAGGGTTACAGCATCACGGCCATCGCCACTGACCTGAAAATCCCGCGCCAGAGCCTGGTGCTGCCCAATGGCGATATCCTGGTTGCTGAAGGGCGAGGCGGCAGTGCGGCCAAGCTCAAGCCCAAGGACGTCATCGCCAGCCAGATCAAGGCCAAGGGCAATACGCAGGTGCAGGGCGGCAACCGCCTGACCCTGCTGCGCGATGCCGACGGCGATGGCAAATATGAAGTACAGACGGTGTTCGCCGAGGGCCTCAACGCGCCCTACGGCCTGGCCTTTGCCGACGGCAAGCTGTATGTGGCCAACCAGGATGCGCTGGTGCGCTTCGATTACCAGGATGGTCAGACCAAGGCCGGCGGCCCGCCGACCAAGGTCACCGACCTGCCGGCCGAGATCAACCACCACTGGACCAAGGCGCTGACCATCAGCCCTGATGGCCGCTATCTGTACGTGGGCATCGGCTCGAACAGCAACATCACCGAGCGTGGCATGGAGGTGGAGATCGACCGTGCCATGGTCTGGCAGATCGACGCCGTGACCGGGGCGCACAGGCCTTACGCCACCGGTTTGCGCAACCCTACGGCACTGAGCATTCAGCCGGACACCGGGCAGTTGTGGACAGTAGTCAACGAGCGTGACGAGCTGGGCCCGGATCTGGTACCGGACTACCTCACTTCGGTGCGTGAGGGCGGCTTCTACGGCTGGCCTTACAGCTACTGGGGGCAGAACGTCGATCAGCGGGTGAGGCCACAGAACCCGGACAAGGTGGCGGCAGCTATCAAGCCGGATTACAGCCTCGGGTCGCATGTTGCCGCACTTGGTGTGGACTTCTCTATCCCGGCCATGGGCGAGCGCTTTGCCGACGGCGTATTCGTAGGCGAGCACGGTAGCTGGAATCGGCCAAACCCGGTGGGTTACAAGGTGATCTTCGTGCCGTTCAAGGAGGGCAAGCCGGCCGGTGAGCCGGTCGACTTCGCCACGGGGTTCCGCGGGGCAGATGGCAAGACCCGAGGCCGGCCCGTCGGGGTTACGGTGGACCCACGTGGCGCCCTGATCATCGCCGATGACCTTGCCAACACGGTATGGCGGGTGACGCGCAACTAGCGAGGGGCCCTGTCGGTTCATTGACGCGAGGGGGTTGAAAGGTGTTGTGGGCGGGGCGTTTGCCTGCAGAGTGGCGAGCAATGGCTATGCTTGTGTGCGCGTAGACATTGCACGCACAACCCCGGTCTTGATCACATGGAAGCAGGCCTATGAATCCTATCTGCACCCTCGCTCGCGCTGTTGCCCTTGCCACCTTGATGTCCGCTGCCACCTTCACGGTGCAGGCTGCCGAGATTCCGATTGGCAGCCAGGCACTGGAAAGCCATGTCAAAACCCAGGTCACCGCCATCGACCTGGCCAACCGCCAAGTCACGGTAAAAGGGCCGAACGACAAGGATGTGACCCTGCAACTGACGGAAAAGGCCAAGGCGCTGCCCAACCTGAAAGTCGGTGACAACGTTGATATCTACGTCACCCGGGCCATCGCCTATGTGCTTAACAGCGACGTGGGTGGTGCGCCGAAGGCCACTGAAGAGTCCGGGGAAATCCGTGCCACCAAGGACAACCCCAACCCCGGCGGCGAAGCCTTCCGCCAGGTCCGGGTGACCTCGCAGATCAAGAAGATCGACCTGAAGAAACATGAAGTCAGCCTGCTGCCGCCGGAAGGCAAGCTGCAGGTGGTCAAGGTCGAGAACCCAGACCTGCAGAAGCGCATGAAGAACCTCAAGGTCGGCCAGACCGTCGATGCGATCTACACCGAAGTGCTGCGGGTCGATACCTGGCGTTGATGTCGGGCAGCGGGCACGCTTCGGCAGGCCCGCATCTGGCTCCATGCGTGTGGCGAATACACCACGTGCACCTTTTCGATTTCCATAAGCGCAGCCGATTTACCGATCATGGTCTCATCCTGTCTTCAGATGAGACCTTTCATGTCCTACAAGAACCTGTTGCTTGCATTCCTGCCCGTGATGATGGCCCTGCTGGCGGGCTTCGTGTTGCCTTACCAGGCCGCCAGCAACGCCGCCGTCGGCCGTGCGCTGGGGCACTGGTTGTGGGGCGCCTTCACCTCGTTGACGGTCAGTTCGGTGGTGATCATCACCGCGTTGCTGATCCTTCGGGTGCCCGTACCTGACCTGAGCAAGGCGCTGCAGGGGCCGTGGTGGCTATGGATCGGTGGCGTGCTGGGCGCCCTCTATGTGGCCGGCGCTGCTGCCTTGACACCGAAGCTGGGCACGGCGGGTTTCCTGGTGCTGGTGGTGGCAGGGCAGATCCTGACGTCGGTGATCGTCGATCACTTCGGGCTGATGGGCGTTGCCAGCAAGCCGGTGAACCTGGCCAGGGTGGCCGGTGTGCTGCTGATCCTCGGCGGTGTGTTGCTGGTGCAGGGCGGCTGGACCTCGACGCCGTCGTCCGGCCAGGCTGTGGCCGAGCGCTGATCAATGCCCAGGCTGGCTGCAGGCCCAAACCGCCTCGCGCAGCCAGCGATGGCCGGGGTCGCTGTCTTTCCTGGCGTGCCAGGCTTGTTGATAGGCGAGGGCGGGGATCGGCAGTGGTGGCGTGAACTGGCGCAGTGACGGGTGCTGGCGCATCGGGCCTACCGCTCGCCTGGCCACGGTGAGGATCAGGTCGGTGCCGGCGAGCACTTCGACTGCTGCGCTCCAATGTGGCAGCGCCAGCGCAATATGCCGGCGCAGGCCTTGTTCGGCCAACGCTCGCTCGATCTCATCGTGGGCATCCGGGTGCATGGCCATGAGTACGTGCGGGCGCGTCAGCCAGTCCTCCAGCGCAAGCCCGCCCTCGGCTGGCAGCACCTGGCGATCGGCGACGCTGATGAAGCGGTCTTCGAACAAGGTCTGGGCGCTGATGTCGGCTGGCAGTTCCGGGAAGATGCCCAGGGCCAGGTCGAGTTCGCCATCGAGCAACTGCGCGAGCATGCTATCGCGGCTGGCCTGGCTGATCGCCAGGTCGACGCCGGGGGCAACCTGGCGCAGGTGGCGGACCAAGGGTGGCAGGATGATGCGTGAGGAATAGTCCGACAGCGACAGCCTGAAGCGGCGCCGGGCTTGGGCCGGGTCGAACTGCGGCGCGGCCAGCAGGCCGTTGAGGCTGCCGAGGGCGTCCTGCAGCGGTTTGGCCAATGATTGGGCGCGGGCGGTGAGGGCCATCTGGCCGTGCTGGCGGATCAGCAAGGGGTCGTCGAAGTGTGCACGTAGCTGCGCCAGGGCATGACTGACGGCGGGCTGGCTGCGGTGCAGGCGCAGGGCGGCGCGGGTCACGTGCTTTTCGCTGAGCAGGGCGTGCAGGGTGAGCAGCAGGTTGAGGTCGATCTTGCGCAGTTCATCCATGGGGCGAATGCTTTGATTGGCTTTGGCAGGTGATTATCAGCGTAACAGATGTAATCGCTTTTTCGTGGGACAGGCCGCAAACGCCAGGCGTGTGGCGGTATTATCGGTGCCTATTTCAGCGGTCACACCTGATCAATTGAGCAAGGAGGTTCGAATGGCGCAATACACCGCCCATGTGTGCTGGGCTCGCGAAGGCCAGGATTTTCTCGGCAACCAGTACAGCCGCCGGCACTTGTGGCGCTTCGATGGCGGCATCGAGGTGCCGGGGTCGTCGTCACCCCATGTGGTGCCACTGCCGATGTCCGATGCCTCGGCCGTGGACCCTGAAGAGGCGTTCATCGCGGCGCTTTCCAGCTGCCACATGCTGTGGTTCCTGTCGCTGGCGGCCAAGCAGCGGTTCTGCGTCGAGCACTATGCCGACGACGCAGAGGGGGTGATGGCGCGCAATGAGGCAGGGCGCATGGCCATGACCGTGGTCACCCTGCGGCCGCGGGTCGAGTTCTCCGGCGAGCGTCAGCCCACGCCAGAGCAGCTCGAGCACCTGCATCACCTTGCTCATGAAGAGTGCTTCATTGCCAACTCGGTGAAGACCGAAGTGTGTTGCGAGCCGGTCTATCTCACCTGAAATCTTAAATAAATAACATTAGTTTTATTTAATAACTCATTGTTTTTAATAGGCTACCTTTTTGCAAGTGTGTGCTGGACACACTGTTCGAAGTACGTCTGCTTGATCGCCGCTGGCTTGAGCCGTGAACGGCTGTTGTAGGTCTGTTCGGTAATGCCCATGGCGGTCATGCGCATCCAGGGTTTGGCAAACCGGCGTACCTGCAGTTTCTTGCGCGTGACGTACAGGGTGACGCCGGAGAGCTTGGCCTGCTGCGCCTCGGCGGCGATCTGCGAGCCCCATCCACAGGTTTGGCGGTCGTTCTGGCTAAGCGCCTTGGCCTGGGCGCCGAAGGTGGCAGTGGCCAGCAGGCAGCCGGCCATCGTTGCTAGAAATACTCGCATCTTGCTGTCCTAAGCATCTGAAGATTAAAGGAGTTTGCCTTCGCTTCAGATGCCTGGGGGCCAGTATTTTCGAATCAGGTAGTGGCGATGCGAAATCGATTTGCCAGTGCCGGGTGCAGGCAGCTCAGCGCCAAACCGGCGATCCACACCACTGACACGCCGTAGTTCAGCCGCTGGTACAGGCCGAACAGCTGGCCGCTTTGTGCGGCCTGGGCCATGAACACGACGCTGACCAAGGCGGATATCAGGCACACCAGCGAAAACCAGCTCAAGGCTGGCGAACCGATCAGGCGCTTGCCGAGCCAGGCCCACAGCGCGCTGGCCAGGGTCAACGAGAGGAACATCAGCAGGCCACTGAGGTTGTGCAGTTGCTGCGAGCTGGACGGCTCGGCAGGTGCGCAGCCCTGGTCGCACGGAAACAGGCCAGTGCCGAAGCTGCCCAGGCCATGCAGCAGGACCAGGGCAGCGCTCAGCAGCGCAAGTTTCGAGGCGCGCCAACGCCGGGCAAGGCCCCAGGCGAATAGGGCGAACAGCAGGGCGAGGGGGAAATTATTGACCAGGGGCGACCAGTGCTGGGTCGGGGAACCTTGGGCGCCGAGCTGGCTCATGGCCTGCTGCAGGTGGTCGTAGCCGGGGTAGGCCTGGGCGGTGGACCAGACGCCGATCAGCAACCAGAACGGGATGAGCAGGCCACAAGCGAGCAGGGCACGGTCGAGCGGTTTCATGCAGGACTTCCTTCCATGGAAAGCGTCTACTGTAGCGGCTTCAGCCCTGCGTGTCCCGGCGCATCTGGGTCACCAGGGTGAACCGGTCATCCGGGTGCACGGTCTCGGAAACTGCCATCAGGTCGCCGTTTTTCTCGCGGTAATGACGGATGATCTTCAGCCCTGGGGTGCCCGTCTCGGCCTTCAGTTCACGCGCCATCTCTGCTGTCAGCAACACGGCCCGTACCTGCTGGTCGACGACGGCGATCGCCCGGCCATAGTGCTGTTCGATCAACGCTGCGATCAGCTGGTCAGGGTGCTCGCGGGCCAGTTCGATGACCTCGGCGTAGTCGCGCTGAGCATAGACATCGGTCCAGCACAGCGGCGCGGCATTGTGCTGGCGGTCGACGCGGATGCTCGACACGCAGAAGTAGTGCTCCCCCGGCACCAGCCCCAGGCGCGCCGCCTCACTCAGATCGGCGACGAAGTGGCGCACGTTCTGGATATCCCGTTGCTGGGTTTCCGCCAGGTGCGCAAGGTCGGCCACGGTCGCCAGTGACTGGGAATAGCCGCCGCGTGGGCTGCTGGCCTCGACCCGGGTGCCGACCCGCTTGCGGCGTGACACCAGCCCCTGATTGAGCAACTGGTTGATCGCTGCCCGCACCGTGTGCCGGCTCACCTCATACAAATCGCACAGCTCGAATTCGGTCGGCAGCAGGCTACCCACCGGGTAACGGCCACTGGCGATGCCTTCCATCAAGTCCTTGGCCACCACGGCGTATCGCGTTTCGTTCATGCCTTGCGTCAATCCCCTCAAATCCACGGATTGGCAGTTTATCAGTGCTGGGGCGAGTTCACCGAGTCCAACGCAGGTGACCAATACGCCCGCGTGCTGGGGCATGCACCTGGCGCAGCGCTTTGATGAAATACCGCGTCGGGTGTATGTGATCGTACAACTGCTTGCGCTATCATGACGGCTGTCTTTCAAGGTGAAATACAGGGCATGACAGAGCAGCAGGTACAGGCAAGGACCCGGCGCAAGCCGCGTAGTCTGGCCCAGGAACTGGTCACGGTGCTGACCGAGCGCATTCGCAGCGGCCAGCTCAAGCGCGGCGACAAGCTGCCGACCGAATCGCAGATCATGGCCGAGGAGGGCGTCAGCCGCACCGTGGTGCGTGAGGCGATCTCCCGGCTGCAAGCGGCCGGGCAGGTCGAGACGCGCCATGGCATCGGTACCTTCGTGCTGGATGCGCCGGCGACCGGGGGCTTTCGTATCGACCCGGCGACCGTGGTGACCTTGCGCGAAGTGCTGGCGGTGCTGGAGCTGCGCATCGCCCTGGAAATCGAGTCGGCGGGCCTGGCGGCGCAACGGCGCAGCGACGAAGCGCTGGCGGGCATGCGGGCGGCGCTGGACGAGCTCAACGAAGGCGCGGCACATGCCACCGATGCAGTGTCGGCGGACTTCCAGTTCCACCTGCGCATTGCCCAGGCCAGTGGCAACCACTACTTCGCCGATATCATCAACCACCTGGGTACCAGCATCATTCCGCGTACCCGGTTGAATTCGGCGCGGTTGGCCCATGATGACCAGGCGCATTACATGAGCCGCCTGATGCACGAGCACGAAGCCATCTATGAAGCCATCGCCCGGCGCGACAGTGAAGGGGCGAAGATGGCCATGCGCATGCACCTGAGCAACAGCCGCGAGCGATTGCGCCAGGCTCATGAAGCAGCCGAGGCTCAGGGGGGCTGAGGCCTCTATAACCTGTAATGGCCTCTTCGCGGGTTCACCCGCGAAGAGGCCGGGACAGGCGATAAAGAAAAGCCCCGCAAATGCGGGGCTTTCCTGTTTCAGTTCATTACTCAGATGGCGCCCTCGCTCCACTGCCCATTGACCAGGCGACGCAGCCCCAGCGGGTTGTGGTCACGCAGTGCCTCCGGCAGCAGCGCCTGCGGGTAGTTCTGGTAGCACACCGGGCGCAGGAAACGGTCGATGGCCAGGGTGCCGACCGATGTACCACGGGCATCGGAAGTCGCCGGATACGGCCCGCCGTGGACCATCGCCTCGCACACTTCCACGCCGGTCGGGTAGCCATTGACCAGGATGCGGCCGACTTTCTCTTCCAGCAGCGGCACCAGCCAGGCGAAGGCCTCGAAGTCCTCCGGCTCGCCGATCAAGGTCGCGGTCAGCTGGCCGCGCAGGCCGAGCAGGGCGTCACGCAGTTGCGCGTTGTCCTTGACCTCGACCGCCACGGTGGTCGGGCCGAACACTTCTTCCTGCAGCAGCGGGTCCGATTCCACCAACAGGCGGGCATCAGCCTTGAACAGCTGAGCACGGGCCTGGCTGCCTTCCTGGGCCTGGCCGGCGAGGTGCTCGATACCCGCGTGGGCGTGCAGGTGCTCCAGGCCGCCCACGTAGCTGCGCAGGCCGCCAGCGTTCAGCATGGTCTGCCCGGCCTGTTGGTCCAGGTGCTGGCCAAGGTCGGCGAGCAGCTGGCTGTACTGCGCGGACTGCAGGCCGATGACCAGGCCCGGGTTGGTGCAGAACTGCCCGGCACCCATGCACACGGAACCGGCCAGCTCACGGGCGATGGCCTCGCCACGCTTGGCCAGGGCGCCCGGCAGGATGATCACCGGGTTGATGCTGGACATCTCGGCGAATACCGGGATCGGCTGCGGGCGCTCGGCGGCCATGCGGCACAGGGCGTCGCCACCCTTGAGCGAACCGGTGAAGCCGACGGCCTGGATGGCCGGGTGCTTGACCAGCGGCTCGCCGACGCCAGCGCCGAAGACCATGTTGAACACGCCCTTGGGCATGCCGGTGCGCTCGGCCGCGCGCTGGATGGCGCAGCCGACCAGGTCGGCGGTGGCCATGTGGCCGCTGTGCGCCTTGAACACCACCGGGCAACCGGCGGCAAGGGCGGCAGCGGTGTCACCACCAGCGGTGGAAAAGGCCAGTGGGAAGTTGCTGGCACCGAACACGGCGACCGGGCCGACGCCGATGCGCATCTGGCGCAGGTCGACCCGCGGCAGCGGCTGGCGGTCGGGCAGGGCCAGGTCGATGCGCGCACCGAGGAAATCGCCACGGCGCAGCACTTGGGCGAACAGGCGCATCTGGCCGCTGGTGCGGCCGCGCTCGCCCTGGATGCGGGCGGCAGGCAGGGCAGTCTCACGGCAGACAATGGCGACGAAGGCATCGTCCAGTTCGTCCAGTTCGCCAGCAATGGCATCGAGGAACTCGGCACGGCGGGCCGGTTTCAGGTTGCGGAATTCGACAAACGCGGCAGCAGCGGCATTGGCTGCCTGGTCCACTTCGGCCTCGGTGGCCTGGGCGAAGCTGTAGGGCAGGGCCTCGCCGGTGGTGGCGTCCAGGCTTTGCAGGCGTTGCGAACCAGCGGCGCTGCGCTGGCCGGCGATGAAGTTGTGGCCGAGGATCTCTGGCATGTGCGGCTCCTAGGGTTGAATGTTCAGGTAATCGGTGCTGGATTGAACAGGGTGATGTCATTGTGCAGGCGGTGCTGTTCGGCCCAGGTCTGTTTGCGGCCGCTGGCCACGTCCAGGTAGTAGTGGAACAGCTCCCAACCCAGCTCTTCGATGGTCGAACGGCCACTGGCAATGCGCCCGGCGTCGATGTCGATCAGGTCCGGCCAGCGCTGGGCCAGCTCGGTGCGGGTGCAAACCTTGACCACCGGCGCCATGGCCAGGCCATACGGCGTGCCGCGGCCGGTGGTGAACACGTGCAGGTTCATGCCGGCGGCCAGTTGCAGGGTGCCGCAGACGAAGTCGCTGGCCGGGGTGGCGCAGAAGATCAGGCCCTTGCGGTTGACCCGCTCGCCCGGGCCAAGCACGCCCTGGATGGCGCCGCTGCCAGACTTGACGATCGAGCCGAGGGACTTCTCGACAATGTTCGACAGGCCGCCTTTCTTGTTGCCCGGCGTGGTGTTGGCGCTGCGGTCGGCCGCGCCTTGCTGCAGGTAGCGGTCGTACCAGTCCATCTCGCGCACCAGGGCATCGGCAACTTCCTGGTTTTCGGCGCGGGAGGTGAGCATGTAGATGGCATCGCGCACTTCGGTCACTTCCGAGAACAGCACGGTGGCACCCGCGCGCACCAGCAGGTCGGCAGCGTAGCCGAGTGCCGGGTTGGCGGTGATGCCGGAGAAGGCGTCACTGCCGCCGCACTGCATACCGAGGATCAGCTCGCTGGCCGGCACCGTCTCGCGGCGGCGCTGGTCGAGCTTCTTCAGGCGGGTTTCGGCCAGGCCCATGATCTGCTCGATCATCTCGACAAAGCCGAGGCTGGCGTCCTGCAGGCGATACAACCAAGGCTCGCTGAGGTCCACCGACGGGTCGTTGTCGTGCATCACCTGGCCGGCCTGGAGCTTTTCGCAACCCAGGCTGATCACCAGCGCCTCGCCACCGAGGTTGGGGTTGCGCGCCAGGTTGCGCACGGTGCGGATCGGGATGTAGGCGTCGCGGGCATTGATCGCCACGCCGCAACCGTAGCTGTGGGTGAGAGCGACCACGTCATCGACGTTGGGGTATTTGGGTAGCAGTTCGGCGCGGATGCGCTTGACCGCGTGCTCCAGCACGCCGGTCACGCACTGCACGGTGGTGGTGATGCCGAGGATGTTGCGGGTGCCGACGGTGCCGTCGGCGTTGCGGTAGCCTTCGAAGGTGAAGCCGTCCAGCGGTGGCAGGGCATCGGGTACTGCGTCGCAGCGCGGCAGGCTGTCCAGTTCGGGGGCGGCCGGCATGGCCAGCTGGCTTTCCTGTACCCAGCTGCCCTGGCGCAGGTCTTCCAGCGCATACCCGATGATCTGCCCGTAGCGGCGTACCGGCTCGCCCTTGGCGATCAGCACGGTGGCAACCTTGTGGCTCTGTGGCACGCCTTCGACCAGGGTCAGGCCATCGGCGAAGCGGGCACCTTCGCCCAGGCCGCCGTCGTTGACCACCACCACGACATTGTCGTCGTCGTGCAGGCGGACGTAGCGGGGCGAGTCGGAATGTTCGATCAACTGCATGTTTGGGCCCTACTTGTCAGGTTCTCAGGCTTTTGTACATCCGCCCGCGCAGGCGTGGGCGTGTTCACTCAGTGCCGCGAGCTGGCCAGTTCGCCATTGGCGGCCGGCTCAGACTGTGGCTTTGGGGCATCGTCGCGCAACTCGATACGCTTGATCGGGCCGACGATCACCAGGTAGCTGAACACCGCCACCAAGGCGTTGGCACCCACGTACACCAGGGCCCACTTGAACGAGCCGGTGGCGCTGATGATGTAGCCGATCACGATCGGGGTGGTGATCGAGGCAATGTTGCCGAAGGTGTTGAACAGGCCACCGGACAGCCCGGCGATCTGCTTGGGCGAGGTGTCTGCCACTACGGCCCAGCCCAGTGCGCCGATGCCTTTGCCGAAGAAGGCCAGGGTCATGAAACCGACCACCATCCACTCGGCGTCGACGTAGTTGCAGAACACCATGCAGGTCGACAGCAACAGGCCGCAGACGATCGGCAGCTTGCGTGAGAAGGTCAGCGAGTTGCCACGGCGCAGCAGCCAGTCCGAGATTACCCCACCCAGCACGCCGCCAATGAAGCCGCAGATCGCTGGCAGCGAAGCGATGAAGCCAGCCTTGAGGATGGTCATGCCGCGCTCCTGCACCAGGTACACCGGGAACCAGGTGAGGAAGAAGTAGGTGATGGCGTTGATGCAGTACTGGCCCAGGTACACGCCCAGCAGCATGCGGCTGGTCAGCAGTTGCTTGATGTAGCCCCATTTCGGTCCGTCATTGCCACGTTTCTGGTCCATGTCGACCAGGCCGCCGTTCTGCTCGATGTGCTCGAGTTCGTCCTTGCTGATGCGCGGGTGCTGGCGTGGGTTGTAGATGGTCTTCAGCCACACCATGGAGAACACGATGCCCAGTGCACCCATGACCACGAACACATGCTCCCAGCCAAAGCTGAACACAATCCAGCCCATGATCGGAGCGAACAGTGCGGTGGCGAAGTATTGCGCCGAGTTGAAGATTGCCGAGGCGGTGCCGCGTTCCTGGGTCGGGAACCAGGCCGCGACGATACGGGCGTTACCCGGGAACGACGGGGCTTCGGCGAAGCCGACGAGGAAGCGCAGGGTGAACAGGGTCACCACCGCCCAGGCCACCGGCAGGCCGCCGACAAAGCCCTGCAGCAGGGTGAACAGCGACCAGGTGAAGATGCTGAAGGCGTAGACATTCTTCGAACCGAAGCGGTCCAGCAGCCAGCCGCCGGGGATCTGCCCGGCCACGTAAGCCCATCCGAAGGCGGAGAAAATATAACCAAGGGTAACGGCGTCGATGCCGAGGTCTTTCTGCAGGCTGGAGCCTGCGATGGCGATGGTTGCTCGGTCTGCGTAGTTGATCGTGGTCACCAGGAACAGCATGAACAGGATCAGGTAGCGCACATGCGTCTTTTTAGTCGCTTGCATGCTGTTAATACTCCCACTAGTTATTTTTGTGCGGGCTCACGAGTTGTAGCCGGAGTGGGGCTGGCCCACTCCGGATGCGGCAATGGCAGGCCGCGGGGTGCGCTTATTGCGGACCCATCTTGTCCATCAGGGCTGCGAGCATTTCGTACTCTTCGGCGGTCAGGTCGGTCAGCGGGGTGCGCACCGGGCCTGCGTCGTAACCGGCGATCTTGGCACCGGCCTTGACGATGCTCACGGCGTAGCCGGCCTTGCGGTTACGGATGTCCAGGTACGGCAGGAAGAAATCGTCGATGATCTTGGCCACGGTGGCGTGATCGTCGCGGGCGATGGCGTGGTAGAAGTCCATCGCGGTCTTGGGAATGAAGTTGAACACTGCCGACGAGTACACCGGCACACCCAGTGCCTTGTAGGCCGCAGCATACACCTCGGCGGTTGGCAGGCCGCCGAGGTAGCTGAAACGGTCACCCAGGCGACGACGGATCGACACCATCAGTTCGATATCACCCAGGCCGTCCTTGTAGCCGATCAGGTTCGGGCAGCGCTCGGCCAGTTGCTCCAGCAGGTTGGCATTCAGGCGGCAGACGTTGCGGTTGTACACCACCACACCGATGTTGACCGATTTGCAGACCGCTTCGACGTGGGCGGCAACGCCGTCCTGGCTGGCTTCGGTGAGGTAGTGCGGCAGCAGCAGCAGGCCCTTGGCGCCCAGGCGTTCGGCTTCTTGCGCGTATTCGATGGCCTGGCGGGTAGAACCACCGACGCCGGCGAGGATGGGCACCGACTTGGCGCAGGTGTCGACCGCAGTCTTGATCACCTGGCTGTATTCGCTGGCGGCCAGGGAGAAGAACTCACCGGTGCCACCGGCGGCGAACAGGGCGCTGGCGCCGTAAGGGGCGAGCCACTCCAGGCGCTTGATGTAGCCAGCCTGGTTGAAGTCGCCCTGGGCATTGAAGTCGGTGACCGGGAAAGACAGCAGGCCGTGGGAGAGGATGGATTTCAGTTCTTGTGGATTCATTGTTGTAGGCATCCTGTGGCGCTTGGGGTGAAGGGTGTTGTTCTGCGATGGAGGTAAGTTATCGTACAACTTGTACGATGACTAGTCCCTTGCGGAAAATTTTTGTGAGGGCGCACAGGTGATCAGTTCAAGGTTTGTATGGAGGCGGATATCGAGCGCCGCCCGCGCGGCGCTCGATCTCACAGGCGCAGAAGATCTGACGACAATCACTCGGCAGTCATCGTATCTCTTAAGGGGGAGGAAAAAAACGATCGCGGAGACAGGCACAAGCCCGCCGCCCGCTTCCACGGGAAGTGTTCTGGGACCAGCAGAGGGTGACCGGGGAAGCGGGGGCGACCTTGCGCCGCCCCGCGATCAAAGCTAACGAAGCTGAAACTGAATCTCAGGCAGCCTGCTGGCGCTTGATCTGGCTTTTGCGCACCTGGGCGCGGCAGGCATCGCCGAAGGCCTGGAAGATCTTGATCGAGTCAGGGTTCTTCGCCGCCTGCCATTCCGGGTGCCACTGCACGGCAAACAGGAACGGCGAAATGCTCGGCGCGTGGATCGCTTCGACCAGGCCGTCTTCGGCGTGGGCAATCGGTTCGATGCCGGCGCCAAGGTTGCGCAGGCCCTGGCCGTGCAGCGAGTTCACGCGGATCTCGTCGGTGCCCAGGGTTTCACGCAGCCAGCTGCCCGGCTTGATCTTCACGCCATGCACCTGGGCGTATTGCACATCGACCGGATCTTCCGGGTTTTCCCGGTGGTCATTGAAGCCAGGCTCGGCGTAGACCTTCTGGTAGATGTCGCCGCCCAGGGCAACGTTGATTTCCTGCATGCCACGGCAGATGCCGAAGATGGGCAGGCCGCGCTTGAGCGCCGCCTTGACCAGCGGGATGTCGAACAGGTCGCGGTTCTGGTCCTGGCCCTTGCCTGGCGTTTCGTTCTCCTGACCGTACAGGGTCGGGTCGATGTTGCTGCCGGCACCGGTCAGGTACACGCCGTCGGCCATGTCCAGATAGGTCTCGAGGTCTTCGATGCCACAGCAGGTGGGCACCAGCACCGGGACGCAATCGGCGAAGTCGACCAGCGGGGTGATGTATTTGTGGGTCATGACCTGATAGTCATGGCCTTTGCGCTCTTGGCTGCCCATGGTCATCAGGACGACGGGTTTGCGCAGGGAAGGTTGCTTGTTGCCAATGTTGCTGTTGGACATATGTCACCTTATGACAGGGCTCTGCCTGTCGTTGTTGTGCAGGTGCACGGCCCGTGGCCATGTTGTGCTACCTGAAGTCCCGAGCACTGCCGGCTCATAACTGGACGATTCCGGTCGGGGCTTGTAGATAGCTTGCCAGAGCCGTTCGATATGTCAAACGAGCAAAAAGCGGTTAAGGCGCCGAATTTCGGGGGCTGAACCCTTGCGAGCCTGAGCCGGCAAGGGTTTGGCAGGGGGTAAGGTCAATTATATTTAACGACGCACTTGGATCATTGCAGCGCTGCAATGATCGTTGCTTCAGTGCAGTATCTGCGCCAGGAACGCCTTGGCCCGCGCCGTGCGCGGCTGGTTGAAGAACACCTGGGGCGGGCTGTCCTCGATGATCTGCCCGCCTTCGAGGAACAGCACCCGTTCTGCCACCTGGCGGGCAAAGCCCATTTCATGGGTGACGCAAAGCATGGTCATGCCGGTGCCGGCCAGTTGCACCAGCACGTCGAGCACCTCGGCGACCATCTCTGGGTCAAGCGCCGAGGTCGGCTCGTCGAACAGCATGATGCGCGGCTTCATGCACAGCGCCCGGGCGATGGCCACGCGCTGCTGCTGGCCGCCGGACAACTGGCTGGGGTATTTGTGCGCCTGGCTCTCGATACCCACCTTGCTCAGGTACATGCGCGCCCGTTCCTCGGCGTCCTTGCGCGACAGGCCGCGCACGCTGGTGGGGGCGAGCAGGCAGTTGTCGAGCACGCTCATGTGCGGGAACAGGTTGAAGTGCTGGAACACCATGCCGATCTCGCTGCGCACCTGGGCCGCCTGGCGAGTGTTGGCGGCAAGGTCCGTGCCGGCCACCCGGATGCTGCCCTGCTGGGCGATTTCCAGGCGGTTGATGCAGCGGATCAGCGTCGATTTGCCCGAACCGGACGGGCCACACAGGACAATGCGCTCGCCTTCGCGCACCTGCAGGTCGATGTCACGCAGTACATGGAAGGCGCCATAGTGCTTGTTCAGGCCCTCGATACGGATCAGCTCCGGGCGTGGGTCAGGTTCGGGGGCAAGGCTGGCAACGCTCATGGGGGCGGTCATGTTGTTGTTCTCCCGCTGGGTTTCAGTCGAAACGTGCCGCGCTGTAGGGCGCAGGGTCGGTGAAAGGGCGCTCGCCGGTGAGCAACTCGGCCACCAGGCGGCCGCTGACCGGGCCGAGGGTGAGGCCGTGGTGGGCATGGCCGAAGTTGAACCACAGCCCTTTGTGCCGGGGCGCCGGGCCGATCACCGGGCGCATGTCGGGCAGGCAGGGCCGGCGGCCGAGCCAGGGTTTGTCATCGAGGCGCTCACCCAGGGCCGGGAACAGCTTGCGGGCCAGGGCTTCGCAGCGCTTGAGCTGGATTTCGTTGCCCGGTGCGTCACTGGCGGCGAACTCGATGCCGGTGGTCAGGCGCACACCGCGGGCCATGGGGGCCAGTACATAGCCGCCCTGGGTGTCGCAGATCGAATGCTGCAGCTGCGCGCCATCGCGGGTGCCGTAGTGCATGTGGTAGCCACGCTTGATGCCCAGCGGAATGCGGTAGCCCAGGCGCTCGAACAGGTCGCCCGATTGCGGGCCCAGGCAGGCCACCACCTCGTCGGCGGTAATCGGCCCCCGTTGGCTGTCGACCTGCCATTGGCCGTCGAGCTGGCGCAGGCTGCGCGCATCGCCATGCAGGAACTGCCCGCCGCGCTGCACGAACAGCGCGGCATAGCCACGGGTGAGGGCACCGGGGTTGGTGACGGTCTTCGGGTCGAGCCAGTGGATACCACCGACCACCGTGCTGTCGAGCTGCTGCTCGCGTGCCTGCAGCTGGCCGCGTTCGAGGATTTCGTACTGCAGGCCGTAACGGGCCAGGCCCTTGAGCTCGGCCTTGGCCTGCTCGAACAGCGCCGGGTCGCGATACACCTCGATCCAGCCTTTGGCCTGGATCAGCCCTTCCAGGCCGGCGGCGTGGATCAGCGCATCGTGTTCCTCGACGCTGCGCTGCACCAGCGGCAGCATGTCGGCCGCCGCCCCGGCCAGGCGCCCGGGCGCCGACTGTTGCCAGTAGCGCAGTAGCCACGGCGCCGCCTTGGGCAGGTGCAGCAAGCTGTAGCGCACGTCTGGCTGGCGGTTCAGGCCATAGCGCAGCAAGGCGCCGAATTGCCGCGGGAAGGCATAGGGGATCACGCTGGAACGCTCGATCAGCCCGGCGTTGCCATGGCTTGTGCCGCTGCCGGGGTCGTCGCGGTCGATCAGGATCACCTGGCGCCCACGAGCCTGCAGGTGCAGTGCGGTGCTGACGCCGACGATGCCGGCGCCAAGAACAAGGGTCTGGCAATGCATGGATGTATCCTTCGGTCAGTTCAGGTGGCGGCCCAGGCGGGCTTCCAGGTGTTTGAGCAAGCGCCGGACCAGCTCGACGATCACCAGGTAGAGCACTGCGGCCCACAGGTAGATCTGGAAATCGAAACTGCGCGAGAACGCCAGTTTGGTCACGCCCATCAGATCGTAGATGGTCACCAGCGAGGCGATGGCGCTGGCCTTGATCATCAGGATCAGCTCGTTGCCCAGCGGCCCGATGGCCACCAGCAACGATTGCGGCAGGATGACCTTGAAGAAGGTGGTCGAGCGTTTCAGGTTCAGCGCCCGTGCCGCTTCGTATTGCCCCGGGGCCACGGCCATCAGGCTGCCGCGGAAAATTTCGGCCTGGTAGGCGGCGGTGTTCAGGGTGAACGCCAGCAACGTGCAGAACCAGGCTTCACGGAAGAACCACCAGAGGCCGACGTCCTGCCAGAAGCCTTTCAGCGAGCCCAGGCCGTAATACAACAGGAACAGCTGTGCCAGCAGCGGCGAGCCGCGGAAGAAGTAGATGTAGCCGGCCGCCATGCGTTGCAGCAGCCGATGGTGCGACATGCGCGCCAGGGCCAGCAGCAGGCCGAGCACGGCGCCCAGGCTGAAGGAGATCGCCACCAGCTTGGCGGTCACCAGCAGGCCATCGACGAAACGCGGGCCGTAGCGTTCCAGCAGGTCCGGGTCCAGCACCAGGCCCAGCAGTTGTTCGGCACTCATGTGCGTGCTCCTTGCAGGTGGCGGTTGCTGCGGCGCTCTATATAGGCGAACACCCGTCCCGAGGCGGCCGAGAACAGCAGGTAGCCCAGGCAGGCAACGCCATAGAAGAACATTGGCTCCTTGGTTACGCTGACCGCCAGGTTGGTCTGGCGCATCAGGTCGACCAGCGAGATGGTCGACACCAGCGAGGTGTCCTTGAGCAGCGACAGCCAGTTGTTCGACAGGCCCGGCAGGGCGATGCGGGTCAGTTGCGGCAGCACCACCTTGAAGAACCCGGTGCGCTTGCTCAGGCCCAGCGCCGAGCAGGCTTCCAGTTGGCCTTTGGGCAGGGTCTTGAACGCAGCCAGCCAGATTTCGCTGGAGAACGCCGCAAAGACCAGGCTGAAGGCGATCATCGCGGCCAGGAAGGTGTTGATCAGGAATTCGCCTTGATAACCCATGGCCGCCAGCAGCTTTTGTGCGGCGATCTGGCAGCCGTAATAGATGATCAGCAAGGTCAGCAGCTCGGGCAGGCCGCGGAACACCGTGGAAAAGGTGGTGGCCCAGGCGCGCGGCAAGCGTTTGCGCGAACGCGCCGCCAACGCTACGGCCAGGCCCAGCGGCAGGCCGATGGGCAGGCAGGCGAGGGCCAGTGACACGGTGACCAGCGCGCCGGCCAGCAGCGCCTGGCCCCAGCCACCACTGGCGAAGGACAGCAAGGACAATTGATCGAGCATGACGAACCCCTTGGATGGGTCATGCGCTCCCACACGGAAAGCGCATGCCCCCTACAGATCAGTTGTAGATATCGAAGGCAAAGTACTTGCTGGCGATCTTCTGGTAGGTGCCGTTGGCGACGATCTCGGCCAGTGCGGTGTTCAGCCGCTGGCGCAGGGCATCGTCGTCCTTGCGCACGGCAATCGCGGCGTCGGCCTTGGTATTGGCAACATCGCCAAGGATCTTGCAGCAGTCGGCGCCGTTCTTGTTCATCCACTCGTGCAGCGGGAACTTGTCGGCAATCACCCCGTCCAGGCGGCCAGCGGCGAGGTCGGCGTTGGCCTCGTCCATGGTCGGGTACAGCTTCACGTCGGCGCCGGCCTTGGCGTACACGTCTTCGGCATAGATGGCCTGGGTCGAGGACGACTGGGCACCGACGGTATAGCCGTCAAACCTGGTCTGGGCGTCACTGATCTTGCTGTCCTTGGCCACGGCGACGGTCAGCGGGGTGCGGTAGTAATGGTCGGTGAAGGCGATTTTCTTGCGCCGCTCCTCGGTGTCGATCATCGACGCCACCACGGCATCGTACTTGCGCGCCATCAGCGCCGGGATGATGCCTTCCCAGTCCTGGGCAACCAGGGTGCATTCAACCTTCATCTGCTCGCACAGGGCATGGGTGATGTCGATGTCGAAGCCGTGCAACTGGTTATCGGCGTCGACATAGTTGAAGGGCGGGTAGGCACCTTCGGTGGCGAAGCGCAGGGTCTCGGCGCTGGCGTTGCCTGCCAGCAGCAGGGCACACGCACCCAGCATAGCCATGGTCTTGTTCATCTCGCACCTCTTGCACTCTTGCTATTGTTGTTTGTTCGCGGGCCACGAGGTGTAGCCGACGAAGTCGTTATGTAGAGCGGCAGTTGCTTCCAAGCGTTTTTCAACATCAGGCCCGAGCTTCTTGCAGACCTCGTTGACCATCAGGTGCACCCACGACAGCATGGTCGCGGTGGACTCCCAGAACAGGTTGAATTCGGTGGGGATGCGGAACACTTCGTCGGCATGGGCGTCGGCCCAGTCGCAGAAGGTGTCGGTCACCAGGGTGACCGGGATGCCGGCGGCGCGTGCCTTCTGGCACAGCTGCAGGGCATGGCGTGAATAGCGGCGGGCCTCGAACACCACCAGCGCGGTGTCCTCGCTGCGGCCGAGCAGCACCTCGCCGAAGTGCCCGGCGCTGCCATCGACCAAATGCACGCCATCGCGCAGGTATTGCAGCAGGTGGCTCATGCACATGGCGATGCCGCGCTCGGTCTGAAAGCCTGCGATGCATACCCGTGGCTTTTCTGCCAGGCGCTGGGCCACGGCGTGCCAGGCATGGCTCTGGCGGTATTCGTGAACGCGCACCAGGGCCGCGATTTCCCGCTCCAGGCTGCCGGCGTTGTCGCTGACGTCTTGGTTCTGGCGATATTCTTGCAGGCGATCACCCATCAGCCACGGCCCATCGCCGAGGTCGCTCTGCAGGTCTTGCTTGAGCGCCTTGAGATGGGCATAACCAAGGGAGCGACAGAAACGGCCGACGCTGGATTCGCTGACACCCAGCTTGGCGGCAATGCTGGCCGAGGTCTGGAACGGCAGTTCGTGCAGGTTGGCGAGCATGTAGCTGGCGATCTTGCGGCCCGAGGCGGCGGCCCCTTGCAGGCTGTTTTCCAGGCGTTGCTTGATCGGTTGGCTCATGCTGCTGCTCCAGGTGAGGCGTGGAATAGAAAATGGCTGTTTTCTGTCATCGCGTCAACATTTGACAGATAGCTGTCACTTATCGGAAAGTTTTTGTCGTTGCACACGCTGTTGCCATTCCAATTCCAAGAAAGGAGCTACAGATGTCCGCACCTTCCACCCATCCGCTCGTGCGCGTGCCCTTTGCCGAGCTACAGGGGCTGTTGCAAGCGATTTTCCAGCAGCACGGCTGCAGCGAGACGGTGGCCACCGTGCTGGCCCACAACTGCACCAGCGCCCAGCGTGATGGCGCCCACAGCCATGGCGTGTTCCGTATTCCCGGTTACGTTTCGACCCTGGCCAGTGGCTGGGTCGACGGGCGTGCCACACCACTGGTAACCGACCTGGCGCCAGGCCATGTGCGCGTGGATGCCGCCGGTGGCTTCGCCCAGCCCGCCCTGGCAGCGGCGCGTGGGTTGCTGGTGGAAAAGGCCCGCAGCGCTGGCATCGCCGTGCTGGCGATCCACAATTCGCACCATTTCGCCGCGCTGTGGCCCGATGTGGAACCGTTTGCCGATGAGGGCCTGGTGGCGCTGAGTGTGGTCAACAGCATGACCTGCGTGGTGCCGCACGGTGCGCGCAAACCGTTGTTCGGCACCAACCCGATCGCCTTCGCCGCGCCGTGCGCAGGGCATGATCCGATCGTCTTCGACATGGCCACCAGCGCCATGGCCCATGGCGATGTGCAGATCGCCGCGCGCGCCGGCCAGCCGTTGCCCGAAGGCATGGGCGTGGATGCCCAAGGCCTGCCGACCACTGACCCCAAGGCCATCCTCGAAGGCGGCGCGCTGTTGCCGTTTGGCGGGCACAAGGGTTCGGCGCTGTCGATGATGGTCGAGTTGCTGGCGGCGGCGCTGACCGGCGGGCATTTCTCATGGGAGTTCGACTGGTCGGGGCACCCGGGGGCGAAAACGCCGTGGACCGGGCAGCTGATCATCGTCATCGACCCGAGCAAGGCTGAAGGTGACCGGTTCGCCCAGCGCAGCCGCGAACTGGTCGAACACATGCAAGCCGCCGGGTTGTCGCGCATGCCGGGCGAGCGCCGCTACCGCGAGCGCGAGGTGGCCGAGCGGCAAGGGGTGGCCCTGACCGAACAAGAGCTGCAGGGCCTGAAGGCGCTGCTGGGCTGAGCCGTTGTGCAAAGTTGCATAGACAACCTTGCACTTATGTGATGTTCCTTGGGCCCGACTCCGGGTATCCTCAGGGCAGTCTTTCCGAACTGTCCTGATCCAAGGAGCTGCACGCTGTGTTCAAACATGTCGATGCCTATGCCGGCGACCCGATCCTCTCGTTGATGGAAACCTTCAAGGCCGACCCGCGCGCCGACAAGGTCAACCTGAGTATCGGCCTGTATTACGATGAGGCCGGTGTGGTGCCGCAGCTGGCAGCGGTGGATGCGGTGGAAAAGCGCATTGCCGGCCAGGCCCATGAAGCCTCGCTGTACCTGCCGATGGAAGGCCTGGCCAGCTACCGCCAGGCGATCCAGGCACTGCTGTTCGGTGCCGAGCACCCGGCCGTGACCGGCAAGCGCGTGGCCACCGTGCAGACCGTTGGCGGTTCCGGCGCGCTGAAAGTCGGTGCCGACTTCCTCAAGCGCTACTTCCCGCAGTCGGAAGTCTGGGTCAGCAACCCGACCTGGGACAACCACCGCGCCATCTTCGAAGGTGCCGGGTTCAAGGTGCACACCTACCCGTACTTCGACCAGGCCAGCCGTGGCGTCGACTTCGACGGCATGCTGCAGGCCCTGCAAGGCCTGCCGGCCAACAGCATCGTGCTGCTGCACCCGTGCTGCCACAACCCGACCGGTGCCGACCTCGAACCGGCCCAGTGGCAACAGGTGGTGGAAGTGGTCAAGGCGCGCCAGCTGATTCCGTTCCTCGACATCGCCTACCAGGGCTTCGGCGCAGGTCTGGTGGAAGACGCCTACGCCATCCGCGAAATGGCCCGTGCCGGCGTGCCGTGCCTGGTCAGCAACTCGTTCTCCAAGATCTTCTCGCTGTACGGCGAGCGGGTTGGCGGCCTGTCGGTGGTCTGCGACGACGAAGCCACCACCCAGAGCGTGCTCGGCCAGCTCAAGGCCACCGTGCGTCGCAACTATTCCAGCCCGCCCAACTTCGGTGCCCAGCTGGTGGCAGGCGTGCTCGGCGATGCCCAACTCAACGCCCAGTGGGCCGCAGAAGTGGAAGTGATGCGCAAGCGTATCCTCGACATGCGCCAGGCGCTGGTCGATGCCCTGGCCGTGCTGCTGCCAGGCCAGGACTTCCAGTTCTTCCTGCGCCAGCGTGGCATGTTCAGCTACACCGGCTTCAGTGTCGAGCAGGTGCGTCGCCTGCGTGACGAGTTCGGCGTGTACCTGATCGACAGTGGCCGGGTGTGCATGTCCGGCCTGCGTCCGGCCAACCTGCAACGGGTTGCCGAGGCCTTCGCCGCCGTACAGAAGTAACACCGCATGGGGCTGCAATGCAGCCCCGGCACAACCTGCTTGTAAAGACAAGTGCAACCGCTCCTCGGAAAGGGGCTTCGCAAGTGCAACCTTTCCGTGCACAATCGCGCCCCTCTTCCCCGGTTGAGTTGGGCGAATCGTCTATTTCGCCATTCTCAGCCTGTTGCAGTCTTGCGAGTGGAGCTTCACCCGGAATGAATGAGCAGGCCCCAAGCGTTGAACAACGCTTTGCAGAATCGACCCCCGCCACCCTCGGCAGCTGGTCGCGTAACGATACCACCTGGATGCTGGGCCTGTTCGGCACAGCCATCGGCGCAGGTACCTTGTTCCTGCCGATCAACGCCGGCCTCGGCGGCTTCTGGCCGCTGCTGATCCTGGCCGCGCTGGCCTTCCCGATGACCTACTTCTCGCACCGTGGCCTGACCCGCTTCGTGCTGTCTGGCCGTAGCGGTGGCGACATCACCGAAGTGGTCGAAGAGCATTTCGGCATCAAGGCCGGTGCGCTGATCACCGTGCTGTATTTCTTCGCGATCTTCCCGATCCTGCTTATCTATAGCGTGGCGCTGACCAACACCGTCAGCAGCTTCATGGAGCACCAGTTGCACATGACGCCGCCGCCACGGATGATCCTGTCGTTCGTGCTGATCCTCGGCCTGCTGGCGATCGTGCGCTGCGGCGAACAGGCCACGGTCAAGGTCATGAGCCTGCTGGTGTACCCGTTCATCGTTGCCCTCGGGCTGCTCGGCCTGTACCTGGTCCCGCACTGGACCGGTGGCATCCTTGACAGCGCCGCCCAGGTGCCGTCGGGTTCGGCCTTCCTGCACACCCTTTGGCTGGCCATTCCGGTGATGGTGTTCTCGTTCAACCATTCGCCGATCATCTCGGCCTTCGCCGTCGACCAGAAGCGCAGCTACGGCGAGCACGCCGACGAGCGCAGCGGCCAGATCCTGCGCCGCGCTCACCTGCTGATGGTAGTGATGGTGCTGTTCTTCGTGTTCAGCTGCGTGCTCACCCTGAGCAGCGCCCAGCTGGCCGAAGCCAAGGCGCAGAACCTGTCGATCCTGTCGTACCTGGCCAACCACTTCAGCAACCCGACCATCGCCTTTGCCGCGCCGCTGATCGCCTTCGTCGCCATTGCCAAGTCGTTCCTCGGCCACTACATCGGTGCCAGCGAAGGCCTCAAGGGCATCATCGCCAAGACCGGTGCACGCCCGGGCGCCAAGACCCTGGACCGCGTGGTCGCTGCGCTGATGCTGGTGGTGTGCTGGATCGTCGCCACCCTCAACCCGAGCATCCTCGGCATGATCGAATCGCTCGGCGGCCCGATCCTCGCCGTGTTGCTGTTCCTGATGCCGATGTACGCCATCCGTCGCGTGCCGTCGATGCGCAAGTACAGCGGGGCGCTGTCGAACGTGTTCGTGGTGGTGATCGGCGTGGTTGCGCTGACCTCGGTGGTGTACGGCCTGATCGGCTGATTCACTGCCCGCCAGATAAAAAGCCCGGGGCGCTTGTCGCCATCCGGGCTTTTTTTTGTCCACAGGAATTGTCAGGCAATAGAACAATTTGTATGTACCCATAGGCACCCGGCCGCCTTCATGATTAACTCAGTGTCCTTTTCAAACCCCGCATAAGGATTTCGTCATGGCTCAAGTGACCCTCAAAGGCAACCCGGTTCAGGTCAACGGCAACCTGCCACAGGCCGGCGCCCAGGCGCCTGCTTTCTCCCTGGTGGGTGAAGGCCTGGCTGACAAGTCGCTGAAGGACTACGCCGGAAAGCGCAAGGTGCTGAACATCTTCCCAAGCGTTGACACCCCGACCTGCGCCACTTCGGTGCGCAAGTTCAACGCCCAGGCCAACGACGTGGCCAACACCGTGGTGCTGTGCATCTCGGCTGACCTGCCGTTCGCCCAGGCGCGCTTCTGCGGTGCCGAAGGCCTGGAGAACGTGAAAAACCTGTCCACCCTGCGCGGTGCCGAGTTCCTGCAGAACTACGGCGTTGCCATCGCCGACGGCCCGCTGGCCGGCCTGGCTGCCCGTGCTGTCGTTGTACTGGACGAGAACGACAAGGTGCTGCACAGCGAGCTGGTTGGCGAAATCGCCGACGAGCCGAACTACGAAGCAGCCCTGGCTGTACTGAAGTAAGGGTTGCCTGGGGGAGGGTATAGGCACTCTTTGCCTGGCCCCTCTCCAAGCAACACCCTGTAACGGCCCGGAACGCTTTCCGGGCCGTTTTCGTTTAAAGTTCAGCCTTTTGGCAACGTCAGGCAAAGGTAAACCTCTGGTAAAGAGCCTTTGCTAAAACGATGCCAGTGCTTATCGTTCAAGCTCTCCAAGCCGCCATTTCTGAACAAGGTTCGTTCAACCCATGCAAGTGTCCAATTCCCGCTCCCCTCGTCACTGGCTCGTCGGCCTGCTGATCCTGCTGCTGGTGGCCTTGCTGGCCTGGTGGCTGTGGCCTGCGGCAACGCCTGCCCACAAAGCGGCTGGAGGAGGGCGCGGTGGTAAAGGCATGGGCATGGGCATGGGCCGGCCAGGCTTCGGCGGCTCCACCGACCCGGTGCCGGTGCGTGTCGAGCCGGTGCGGGTGGGCGACTTCCCGCTCTACTACAAGGCCCTGGGCACGGTCACCGCGACCAACACGGTGAATGTGCGCAGCCGTGTGGCCGGCGAACTGGTCAAGATCCTGTTCAAGGAGGGCCAGCAGGTCAAGGCCGGCGACCTGCTCGCTGAAATCGACCCGCGCCCTTACCGCATCGCCCTGCAGCAGGCCGAGGGCACCCTGGCGCAGAACCAGGCGCAACTGAAGAATGCCCAGGTCGACCTGGCGCGTTACAAGGGCCTGTACGCCCAGGACAGCATCGCCAAGCAGACCCTCGACACCGCCGAAGCCCAGGTCGCGCAGTTCCAGGGGCTGGTCAAGACCAACCAGGCCCAGGTCAACGATGCCCGCCTGAACCTCGATTTCACCCAGATCCGCTCACCGATCAACGGCCGTGTGGGCCTGCGCCAGCTCGACCTGGGCAACCTGGTGGCGGCCAACGACACCACCGCCCTGGTGGTGATCACCCAGACCGAGCCGATCAGCGTCGCCTTCACCCTGCCCGAAACCGAGCTGAACACCGTACTTGACCGTTACCGCAGCGGCGCCAGCCTGCCGGTCGAGGCCTGGGACCGCACCGACAGCAAACTGCAGTCGACCGGCGTGCTGGGCAGCATCGACAACCAGATCGACACCACCACCGGTACCCTGAAGTTCAAGGGCCGCTTCGAGAACAAGGACCTGGCCCTGTTCCCCAACCAGTTCGTCAACGTGCGCCTGTTGGCCGATACCCTCAAGCAGGTGGTGATGGCGCCGGCAGCGGCCGTGCAGTTCGGCAACGACGGCACCTTCGCCTACGTGGTCAATGACCAGAGCACGGTCAACATCCGCAAGCTCAAGGTGGGTGCCAGCGATGGCCAGAACAGTGTCATCCTCGACGGCCTCAAGGCCGGCGACCGCCTGGTGCTGGAAGGCACAGACCGCCTGCGCGAAGGCACCAAGGTCGAGGTGGTCGAAGACAGCTCGCAAGTGCCGACCACTCCCGGCCAGCACCTGCAGGGCCAGGACGCCAAAGGCTCGGCCCACACCGATGAAGCGCCTTCCGGCAAAGCGGCAGCCAAGGCGGGCGCATGAACCTGTCACGCCTGTTCATCCTCCGCCCGGTCGCCACCACGCTGACCATGCTGGCCATCGTCCTGGCCGGCCTGATCGCCTACAAGCTGCTGCCGGTATCGGCCTTGCCCCAGGTCGACTACCCGACCATCCGGGTCATGACCCTGTACCCCGGCGCCAGTCCGCAGGTGATGACCAGTGCGGTCACCGCACCGCTGGAGCGCCAGTTCGGCCAGATGCCGGGCCTTGAGCAGATGGCGTCGACCAGCTCTGGCGGCGCCTCGGTGCTGACCCTGCGCTTCAGCCTGGACATGAACATGGACGTCGCCGAGCAACAGGTACAGGCCGCGATCAACGCCGCCAGCAACCTGCTGCCCAGCGACCTGCCGGCGCCGCCGGTGTACAACAAGGTCAACCCGGCCGACACCCCGGTGCTGACCCTGGCCATCTCCAGCAAGACCATGCCGCTGCCCAAGCTCAACGACCTGGTCGACACCCGCGTGGCGCAGAAGCTCGCGCAGATCAGCGGCGTGGGCATGGTCAGCATCGCCGGCGGCCAGCGCCAGGCGGTGCGGATCAAGGTCAACGTCGATGCGCTGGCGGCCAACGGCCTCAACCTCGACGACGTGCGCACCCTGATCGGCGCGTCCAACGTCAACCAGCCCAAGGGCAACTTCGACGGCCCGACCCGGGTGTCGATGCTCGACGCCAACGACCAGCTGCGTTCGCCCGAGGAATACGCCAACCTCATCCTTGCCTACAACAATGGCGCGCCGCTGCGCCTGAAGGACGTCGCCGAGATCGTCGACGGCGCCGAGAACGAACGCCTGGCCGCCTGGGCCAACCAGAACCAGGCGGTGCTGCTGAACATCCAGCGCCAGCCGGGGGCCAACGTCATCGAAGTGGTCGACCGCATCAAGGACCTGCTGCCATCGATCACCGACAACCTGCCGGCCGGTCTCGATGTGTCGGTACTTACCGACCGCACCCAGACCATCCGCGCCGCAGTCAAGGACGTGCAGCATGAGCTGCTGATCGCCATCGTGCTGGTGGTGATGGTCACCTTCGTGTTCCTGCGCCGCTTCAGCGCCACGATCATTCCCTCGATCGCCGTACCGCTGTCGCTGATCGGCACGTTCGGCGTGATGTACCTGGCCGGCTTCTCGGTCAACAACCTGACGCTGATGGCCCTGACCATCGCCACCGGGTTCGTGGTCGACGACGCCATCGTCATGCTCGAGAACATCTCGCGCCATATCGAGGAAGGCGAAACGCCGCTGCAGGCGGCACTCAAGGGCGCCAGGCAGATCGGTTTCACCCTGATCTCGCTGACCTTCTCGCTGATCGCGGTATTGATCCCGCTGCTGTTCATGGCCGACGTGGTTGGCCGGCTGTTCCGCGAATTCGCCATCACCCTGGCGGTGGCCATCCTGATTTCGCTGGTGGTGTCGCTGACCCTGACCCCGATGATGTGCGCGCGCCTGCTCAAACGCGAGCCCAAGGAGCAAGAGCAGGGCCGCTTCTACCGCGCCAGCGGTGCCTGGATCGACTGGATGATCGAACACTACGGCCGTGGCCTGCAGTGGGTGCTCAGGCACCAGCCGCTGACCCTGCTGGTGGCCGTGGCCACCTTGGCACTCACCGTGGTGCTGTACTTGATCGTGCCCAAGGGCTTCTTCCCGGTGCAGGACACCGGGGTGATCCAGGGTATTTCCGAAGCGCCGCAATCGACCTCGTTCGCCGCCATGAGCGAGCGCCAGCAGGCCCTGAGCAAGGTCATCCTGCAGGACCCGGCGGTACAGAGCCTGTCGTCCTACATCGGGGTCGACGGCGACAACGCCACGCTCAACAGCGGCCGCCTGCTGATCAACCTCAAGCCCCACGGCGAGCGGGATGTCACCGCTGGTGAGGTGATCAGCCGCCTGCAACCGCAGCTCGACAAGCTGGTCGGCATCCGCCTGTTCATGCAGCCGGTGCAGGATCTGAGCATCGAGGACCGGGTCAGCCGCACCCAGTACCAGTTCAGCCTGTCGTCGCCCGATGCCGACCTGTTGGCACAGTGGAGCGGCAAGCTGGTGCAAGCCCTGCAGGCGCGCCCGGAGTTGCAGGACGTGGCCAGTGACCTGCAGGACAAGGGCCTGCAGGTGTACCTGGTGATCGACCGTGACATGGCCAGCCGCCTGGGCATCACCGTGTCGCAGATCACCAATGCCCTGTACGACGCCTTCGGCCAGCGGCAGATTTCCACCATCTACACCCAGGCCAGCCAGTACCGCGTGGTGCTGCAGGCGCAGGACGCGGCGGTCATCGGCCCGCAGGCGCTGGAATCGATCCACGTCAAGGCCACCGATGGTGGCCAGGTGCGGTTGTCGGCACTGGCCCGCATCGAGCAGCGCCAGGCGCAGCTGGCCATTTCGCACATCGGCCAGTTCCCGGCGGTGACCCTGTCGTTCAACCTGGCCCACGGTGCGTCGCTGGGCGAGGCGGTCAAGGTGATCGAGCAGGTGCAGCAGGACATTGGCATGCCGCTGGGCGTGCAGACCCGCTTCCAGGGCGCCGCCGAAGCCTTCCAGGCCTCGCTGTCGAGCACCTTGCTGCTGATCCTGGCGGCTGTGGTGACCATGTATATCGTGCTGGGCGTGCTCTATGAGAGCTACATCCACCCGGTGACCATCCTTTCGACCTTGCCGTCGGCGGCGGTCGGCGCCTTGCTGGCGTTGATCCTCAGCGGCAACGACCTGGGCATGATCGCCATCATCGGCATCATCCTGCTGATCGGCATCGTCAAGAAGAACGCGATCATGATGATCGACTTCGCCCTGGAGGCCGAGCGCAACCAGGGCATGAGCCCGCAGGAGGCGATCTACCAGGCGGCGCTGCTGCGCTTCCGGCCGATCCTGATGACCACCCTGGCCGCGTTGTTCGGCGCCGTGCCGCTGATGCTGGCCACCGGTTCCGGTGCCGAACTGCGCCAGCCGCTGGGCCTGGTGATGGTCGGCGGCCTGCTGGTCAGCCAGGTGCTGACGCTGTTCACCACACCGGTCATCTACCTGTACTTCGACCGCCTGGCCCGCCGCTGGCGCCCGGCCGCTGACGCACAGCAGGCCGAGGCATGAACCTGTCCGGCCCCTTCATCCGCCGGCCGGTGGCGACCATGCTGCTGAGCCTGGCGATCATGTTGCTCGGCGGTGTCAGCTTCGGCCTGCTGCCGGTGGCGCCGCTGCCGCAGATGGACTTCCCGGTGATCGTCGTGCAGGCCAACCTGTCCGGGGCCAGCCCCGAGGTCATGGCCGCCACCGTGGCCACGCCGCTGGAGCGCAAGCTGGGCAGCATCGCCGGCGTCACCACCCTGACCAGCAGCTCCAACCAGGGCTCGACCCGGGTGATCATCGGCTTCGAGATGGGCCGTGACATCGACGGTGCCGCGCGCGAGGTGCAGGCGGCGATCAATGCCACGCGCAACTTGCTGCCCAGCGGCATGCGCAGCATGCCCACCTACAAGAAGATCAACCCGTCGCAGGCGCCGATCATGGTGCTGTCGCTGACTTCCAGCGTGCTGCAGAAGGGCCAGCTGTACGACCTGGCCGACACCATCCTGTCGCAGAGCCTGGCCCAGGTCAGCGGGGTAGGGGAAGTGCAGATCGGTGGCAGCTCGCTGCCAGCGGTGCGCATCGCCGTCGAGCCGCAGTTGCTCAACCAGTACAGCCTGTCGCTGGACGAGGTGCGCACGGCGGTGTCCAACGCCAACCAGCGCCGGCCCATGGGCTTTGTCGAGGATGCCGAGCGCAACTGGCAGGTGCGCGCCAACGACCAGCTGGAAACGGCCAAGGACTACGAGCCGATCGTGATCCGCCAGGCGAATGGCACCGTCTTGCGCCTGTCTGACGTGGCCACCGTCACCGATAGCGTCGAAAACCGCTACAACAGCGGCTTCTTCAACGACCAGAGTGCGGTGCTGCTGGTGGTCAACCGCCAGACCGGCGCCAACATCATCGAGACCGTCGACCAGATCAAGGCGCAGCTGCCGGCCCTGCAGTCACTGCTGCCGGCCAACGTACAGCTGAACGTGGCGATGGACCGCTCACCGGTGATCAAGGCCACCCTCAAGGAGGCTGAGCACACCCTGCTGATTGCCGTGGTGCTGGTGATCCTGGTGGTCTACCTGTTCCTCGGCAGCCTGCGCGCCTCGCTGATCCCAAGCCTGGCGGTGCCGGTGTCGCTGGTGGGCACCTTCGCGGTGATGTACCTGTGCGGTTTTTCGTTGAACAACCTGTCGCTGATGGCGCTGATCCTTGCCACCGGCCTGGTGGTGGACGATGCCATCGTGGTGCTGGAGAACATCTCCCGGCACATCGAGGACGGCCAGCCGCCGATGCGTGCAGCGTTCCTCGGCGCCAAGGAAGTCGGCTTCACCTTGCTGTCGATGAACGTCTCGCTGGTGGCGGTGTTCGTCTCGATCCTGTTCATGGGCGGCATCGTGCGCAACCTGTTCCAGGAGTTTTCGATCACCCTGGCGGCGGCGATCATCGTCTCGCTGGTGGTGTCGCTGACCCTCACGCCAATGCTCTGCGCCCGTTGGCTCAAGCCTCACCGCGCCGCACCGACGCGCCTGCAACGCTGGAGCGACAAAGCGCACCAGCGCATGGTCGATGCCTACGACCGCAGCCTCGGCTGGGCCCTGCGCCACAAGCGCCTGACCCTCATCAGCCTGCTGGCGACCATCGGCCTGAACATCGCCCTGTACGTGGTGGTGCCCAAGACCCTGATGCCGCAACAAGATACCGGCCAGTTGCAAGGCTTTATCCGTGGCGATGACGGCCTGTCGTTCAACGTGATGCAGCCAAAGATGGAAATCTATCGCCGCGCCTTGCTCGCCGACCCGGCAGTAGAGAGCGTGGCCGGCTTCATCGGTGGCAACAGTGGCACCAACAACGCCTTCGTGCTGGTACGCCTGAAACCCATCGCCGAGCGCAAGCTCGATGCGCAGAAGATCATCGAGCGCCTGCGCAAGGAGATGCCCAAGGTACCGGGTGGGCGGCTGTTCCTGATGGCCGACCAGGACCTGCAGCTGGGCGGCGGTGGCCGTGACCAGACCTCCTCGCAGTACCTGTATACCCTGCAGAGCGGCGACCTGGCGGCCCTGCGCCAGTGGTTCCCCAAGGTGGTCACGGCGCTGCGCGCGTTGCCCGAACTGACCGCCATCGATGCCCGTGACGGCTCCGGCACCCAGCAGGTGACCCTGGTGGTCGACCGTGACCAGGCCAAGCGCCTGGGCATCGACATGGACATGGTCACTGCGGTGCTGAACAACGCCTACAGCCAGCGGCAGATCTCGACCATCTACGACAGCCTCAACCAGTATCAGGTGGTATTGGAGATCAACCCGAAATATGCCTGGGACCCGAGCACGCTGGAACAGGTGCAGGTCATCACCAGCGACGGTGCGCGGGTGCCGCTGTCGACCATTGCCCGCTACGAGAACAGCCTGGCCAATGACCGGGTCAGCCATGAAGGCCAGTTCGCCTCCGAAGACATCGCCTTCGACGTTGCCGAGGGCTACAGCCCCGACCAGGCCATGGCCGCGGTGGAGCGCGAGGTGGCCAAGCTGGGCTTGCCCGAGGAAGTGATCGCCAAGCTCGGCGGTACGGCCAGTGCCTTCGCCAAGACCCAGGAAGGCCAGCCGTTCATGATCCTCGGTGCCTTGGTGCTGGTGTATCTGGTGCTGGGCATTCTCTACGAAAGCTACATCCACCCGTTGACCATCCTGTCGACCTTGCCTTCGGCCGGCGTCGGTGCCTTGCTCGCGCTGTATGCCACCGGCGGCGAGTTCAGCCTGATCTCGTTGCTGGGCCTGTTCCTGCTGATCGGTGTGGTGAAGAAGAACGCCATCCTGATGATCGACCTGGCGCTGCAGCTGGAGCGCCACCAGGGCCTGAGCCCGGAAGAGTCGATCCGCCGCGCCTGCCTGCTGCGCCTGCGGCCGATCCTGATGACCACCCTGGCGGCCATCCTGGGTGCCGTGCCACTGCTGATCAGCCGCGCCGAAGGTGCGGAGATGCGCCAACCGCTGGGCCTGACCATCATTGGCGGCCTGGTCGTCAGCCAGCTGCTGACCCTTTACACGACGCCGGTGGTGTACCTGTACCTGGACCGCCTGCGTCACCGATTCAACCATTGGCGCGGTGTACGCACCGACGCCGCCCTGGACACACCGCTATGAACTTCGCCCACACCCGACTTCACCGTGCCTTGCAGCTGCTGACCCGTGGGCGGGGCTCACGCCTGGCCGGCGCCGGGCTGTGCGTGGCCATGCTCAGTGCCTGTACCCTGAGCCCGGACTACCACCGCCCGGAGCTGAGCACCCCGGCGCAGTACAAACAGGCCGAAGGCTGGACCCAGGCCAACCCGTCCGATGCCATCGCCCGTGGCGCCTGGTGGGAGATCTACGGCGACGCCGGGTTGAATGCGCTGGTCGAGGAGCTCAACCGCAGCAACCAGACCGTCGCGCAATCGGAAGCCCAGTACCGTCAGGCCCAGGCCTTGGTGCGCAGCAGCCGGGCGTCGCTGTTCCCCAGCCTGGATTTGAGTGCCAGCAAGAACCGTTCGGCACAAGGCACCGGCAGCTCCAGTTCAAGCCTGTCCAATAACAGCAGCGGTATCCGTAACACCTACAACGCGCAGCTGGGCGTCAGCTGGGAAGTCGACCTGTGGGGCAAGCTGCGCGAGACCCTGAACGCCAACGAGGCCAGCGCCGAAGCCAGCTTCGCTGACCTGGCCGCGATTCGCCTCAGCCAGCAGTCGGAGCTTGTGCAGAACTACCTGCAGCTGCGGGTGATCGACGAACAGAAGCGCTTGCTGGAGGCGACCGTCGCGACCTACGAGCGGTCGCTGCGGATGAACGAAAACCAGTACCGCGCTGGCGTCGCCGGCCCGGATGCGGTGGCCCAGGCGCGCACCCAGCTGAAGTCCACCCAGGCTGATTTGATCGACCTGATCTGGCAGCGTGCGCAGTTCGAGAACGCCATTGCCGTGCTGCTGGGCAAGGCCCCGGCGCAATTCTCCCTGGCTGACAGCAAAAGCATTCCGGCATTGCCGCAGATCCCTGTGACGCTGCCGTCGCAACTGCTCGAACGCCGCCCCGACATTGCCTCGGCCGAGCGCAACGTGATGGCCGCCAACGCCAATATCGGCGTGGCCCGCGCCGCCTACTTCCCGGACTTGAGCCTGAGCATGAGCGGCGGGTATTCCAGCAGCAGCTTCAGCAACTGGATCGAGCTGCCTAACCGCTACTGGTCGGTGGGGCCGCAACTGGCGATGACCTTGTTCGACGCCGGCAAGCGCAGCGCCGAGGTTGACCGCACGCGTGCGGTGTATGACCAGACCGTGGCGCAGTACCGCCAGACCGTACTCGACGGCTTCAAGGAGGTGGAGAACTTCCTGG
Organism: Pseudomonas sp. TWI628; assembly: GCF_039673865.1. Taxonomy (NCBI): domain Bacteria; kingdom Pseudomonadati; phylum Pseudomonadota; class Gammaproteobacteria; order Pseudomonadales; family Pseudomonadaceae; genus Pseudomonas; species Pseudomonas sp. TWI628. The sequence continues at coordinate 60,939 of NZ_JBDJMM010000002.1, forward strand.
TGCAGTTGAAGGTGTATGCCGACGAAGCCGTGGTGCGTCAGGAAGCGCTGGAAGCGGCCCGCGAATCGTTGCGCCTGACCGAGAACCAGTACCGCGCTGGCCTTATTGGCTACCTCGATGTGGTCAACGTGCAGACCACCGCGCTGAGTAATGAGCGCAGTGCACTGACCCTGCTGGAAGGGCGCCTGGTGGCCAGCGTGCAGCTGATTGCCGCCCTTGGCGGCGGCTGGGATGCCGAGCAGGCGTTTGCCCAGCAGGAATAAGCGCTCCTGGGCTAAAAGGTGGCACGATCCCTGTGGCAACCGCCCCGACAAATGGCATTTTGCCTTCATTCGGCGTGTAATGGCTCTAGGTCAGAGGAGTCAGCGGGTTTTCTTACTCGTTGGATCCATTCCCGTTCGCACAAACCCCGTGCGTTTCGCCAAAGCTTGAGTACAATCGTCAGTTTTTTCGGGCCCCCCTGTCCCGAGCTGGATTTTTCCAATGCTGACCGGTAGTTACTCTTCTGCGCTGGTGCTGATCTCACTCTGCGTAGCCATCCTTGCTTCCTACACTGCCCTCGACCTGACTGGCCGTATCACCACGGCCAAGGGCCGAGCCGTGCATCTGTGGATGGGCGGCGGGGCGTTGGCCATGGGCATCGGCGTCTGGTCGATGCACTTCATCGGCATGCTCGCCTTCAGCCTGCCCGTCGCCCTGGGCTATGACATCGCCCTGACCGCGTTCTCGCTGCTGATCGCGGTACTGTCTTCCGGTTTTGCCCTGTGGCTGGTAAGCCAGCCAAGCCTGCCGCGCCTGCAGTTGGCGTTCGGCGCCCTGATCATGGGCACTGGCATCGCCTGCATGCACTACACCGGCATGGCCGCGTTGCGCATGCTGCCCGGCATCGACTATGACCCGACCTTGTTCGGCGCCTCGCTGGCCATAGCGGTAGGCGCTTCGGCGGCCGCGCTGTGGATTGCCTTCCGCCTGCGTCAGCACACCCCGTACGTGCGCCAGGTCCGTGGCCTGGCAGCAATGGTGATGGGCGTTGCCATTGTCGGCATGCACTACACCGGCATGGCTGCGGCGAACTTCCCCGAGGGCAGCTTTTGTGGCGCGTTGACCGACGGCCTGCAAGGCGATGGCCTGGTCTACCTGGTACTGATCACCACACTGGCAGTGCTGGCCGTGGCGTTGCTCACTTCGGTGCTGGATGCGCGCCTTGAAGCCCGCACGGCAGCGCTGGCTCACTCGCTGACCCTGGCCAACCAGGAACTGACCCAGCTGGCGTTGCACGACACCTTGACCGGGTTGCCCAACCGCACGCTGTTGTCCGACCGCATCGAGCAAGCCATCGGCAAGGTGGCGGAGCAGGGCGGCTGCTTTGCGCTGATGTTCATCGACCTGGATGGTTTCAAACCGGTCAACGACGCCTTTGGCCACCATGTCGGCGACCTGCTGCTCAAGGCCGTGGCGGCGCGCCTGCGAGGCCATCTGCACAGCCAGGACACCCTGGCGCGAATCGGCGGTGACGAGTTCGTGTTGCTGGTGGAGCTGCAAGAGCCGGAAGACGCCATGGACGTGGCGGCCAAGCAGGTCAACCTGGTGTCGCGCGCGTTCCGCGTTGCCGAGCATGACCTGCAACTGACCGCCAGCCTGGGGATCGTGCTGTACCCCGGCAACGGCCAGGACCAGCTGGAACTGCTGCGCAATGCCGACGCTGCGATGTACCACGCCAAGAGCGCCGGCAAGAACGGCTACAGCTTCTTCGACGCCTCGATGAACAGCAACGCCCGGCAACAGTTGCAGCTGTTGCAGGACCTGCGCACGGCCCTTGAACAGGGTCAGTTCCGCCTGCACTACCAGCCCAAGTTCGACGCCCAGGCCTGCACGCCGATCGGTGCCGAGGCCTTGTTGCGCTGGGAACACCCACAGCACGGGCTGATGTTGCCGGACCGCTTCATCGGCCTGGCGGAGAAGACCGGCCTGATCATCCCGATCGGCGAGTGGGTGCTGGATGAAGCCTGCCGGCAGATGCGCCAGTGGCTTGAGCAAGGGCATAGCGATTGGCGCATGGCAGTCAACCTGTCGGCCATCCAGTTCTGCCATGCCGGCCTGGTTGACAGTGTCGCCCGCGCCCTGCAGGAGAACGGCCTGCCGGCCAACCGGCTGACCCTGGAGATCACCGAAACCACTGCCATGCACGACGCCGATGCCAGCCTGACAGTGCTGCAGCGGCTTTCCGACATGGGTGTGGACCTGTCCATCGACGACTTCGGCACCGGTTATTCGAGCCTGATGTACCTCAAGCGGCTGCCGGCCAACGAGCTGAAGATCGACCGTGGTTTTGTGCGTGACCTGGAGCAGGACAGCGACGACGCTGCGATTGTTTCGGCGATCGTTGCCCTGGGCCAGGCGCTGGGCCTGCGCATCGTCGCCGAAGGGGTGGAAACCGACCGTCAGCAGGACTTCCTGACCCGCCTGGGCTGTGATTCGCTGCAGGGTTATCTGCTGGGCCAGCCGGTGCCGGCCGAGCAGTTCATGGGCAGGTTGCAGACGTTGCGCGAGGAAAGCGAAGTGGCTGTCTAGCCCGCGTCAAGCAGGGCGAAGGCCGGTGCAAAGGCTTCCATCTCGACCTCTATGGCCTCGATGATGCGTTCGACATCCGCAGCGGCCATGATCGCCGTGCAAGGGATGCCGGCGATGGCCAGCAGGGTCTCGCCCGTGGCCCGGTCAAACAGCCGTGCAACCATGCTGCGCGGTGCATCCATGCTGGCTTCGAAGCCCAGCGGATGGAAGTGCCAGCGCATCACCTGGCAGGCGTTGGGGAACGTCATCTTGTTCAAGCCAGCCTCCTTGTCCTTGCCTGGACGCGGTGATCGGCAGCCGTTCGCTCGGCCGCCGGGAACCTAACCATAGCACCTGCCACAGCCCATGTTCGGCGCAACACAAGACAAATGTATGAATGCATGACAGCGGTCACACCGCATTCATGCAAACCGTCTGGCGGCAAATGGCTACGCAAACGTTTTCACCGCATGATGCCAGCAGGGTTGCCGGCTTGCTCTGCTATTTTTATCCACATTCGGCGCACAACGTTTTCGGACGAGCGGTGCGAGTTGGGCAGACAGGGAGACAGTCATGCGCTATTCCACGCTCACCCAACGCATCGCCGGCCAAGCCGTTGCGGCGTGGGACATTCACTACCAGGCCCAGGCATTGCGCCGCAAGGGGCGCGAGATTTTCCTGTTGTCGGTGGGGGACCCGGACTTCGACACGCCCGCGCCGGTGGTCGACGCTGCGATAGCCAGCCTGCAGCGCGGCGAAACCCATTACAGCGACGTGCACGGCAGCCTCGCACTGCGCCAGGCGATTGCCCGGCGCAGTGGCGCACAGGTTTCGGCTGACCAGGTGATGGTGCTTGCCGGCGCCCAGTGTGCGTTGTATGCGGTTTGCCAATGCTTGTTCGAAAGCGGTGACGAGGTGATCGTCGCCGAGCCGATGTACGTGACCTATCAGGGTGTGCTAGGAGCTTGCGGGGCGCAGCCCGTCCAGGTGCCTGTCAGCCCTGAGCAGGGTTTTCGCCTTGACCCGATGGCGGTGGCCCGGGCGATTACCCCGCGTACCCGTGGCCTGCTGCTCAACACCCCGCACAACCCGACGGGCGCTGCCATCTCGGCGCAGGACATGGCGCTGTTGGCGCAGCTGTGCCGGGAGCATGACCTGTGGCTGGTATGCGATCAGGTGTATAGCGGCTTGCTGTTCGACGGCGAACCGGCAGACCCGCTCAGCCTGCCGGGCATGGCCGAGCGCTGCGTGCTGATCGACAGCGTGTCCAAGTCCCACGCCATGAGCGGTTGGCGGGTGGGTTGGGTGGTGGCCCCGCAACCGTTGATTGCACACCTCGCCACCTTGGCCATGGTGATGCTGTTCGGCCTGCCAGAGTTTGTCATGGCCGGTGTCTGTGCGGCGCTGGAGCAGGACTTGCCAGCGGTGCACGAAATGCGCGAAGCCTATCGGCAACGGCGCGATCGGGTCTGTGCAGCCCTGGCGGACTGCCCGGGGGTGCTCGCCCATCGACCGGCGGGTGGCATGTTCGTCATGCTCGATATCCGTGCCACTGGGCTCAGCGCCCAGGCCTTCGCCCAGCGCTTGCTGTTGGAGGAGGGCGTATCACTTTTGCCTGGGGATGCGTTCGGCCCGAGTACGGCGGGGCATGTGCGCATGGGGCTGGTGCTGGAGGCCGAGTGCCTGGAGCACGCCTGCCGGCGTATCGCTGCCTGTACCGGGCGCGTGCTAGCCGAGCAGGCCTGCGGCAATATTGATGGTGAAGCCCAGAATCGCCGTGTTGAACACAAAGCCTACCAGTGAATGCGCCAGCACCACCCGGCGCATGCCGCGCCCGCCGACGCCGACGTCGGAGGTCTGCACGGCAACGCTGATGGTGAACGAGAAGTAGTGGAAGTCCCAGTAATCCGGGTTGCACTCACCGTCGGGGAAGCGCAGCGCCGGTGCATCGCGCTCGCCGGTATAGAACAGGCGGGCGTAGTGCAGGCTGAAGATGCAGCCGATCAGCAGCCACGAGCCGGCCACCGTCAGCCCGGTGTACAGGTAGTGCAAGGCCAGCGCGCTGCCTTGCAGGCCGCGGCTGGAGACCAACTGCAAGGTCACGGCGGCCAGGCTGGCAATGGCGGCGATACAGACGGTGAAAAGCACCAGGCCGGCGTTTTCGTCTTCGATCCGGGCGACTTTGCGCACTTTGTCAGGGGTGGCGCGCCAGGTCAGCCACAGGACCAGCAGCAGGTACAGCCAGACGCCCAGGTTCCAGCCCGCGAGGATGCGTTGCACGGTGTCGTCGGCGGGGATCAGCCAGGCGCCGAGGAGGCCGACCAGGGCGGCAATACTCAGACGGGGGTGGGTACGGGTCAGGCGGTGGAATACCATGGGCGCTCGCGGGTGTATGTCTGGTCTGAACTCTAGACCACAGATCACCTGCCAAGGCATGAGTTCGATCAACCCGCCTGGTTTACGGTACCATTGCGCGCCGTTGCTTCGATTCGCTTCAGGATTCACGTTTTGTCCGACCTCTCGCAAAATCCACTGCTGCAATACCTGGCCCGGCTGGCACCCTCCAGCCAGCAGACCATGCGTTACATCCTTCAGGATGCCGCCGACCGGCTCGGTTTCGTCGACTGCAACCTCGTCGATGTACCGTGGCACCGGCTCGATCCTGGCCAAGTGATTGCGCTGGTGGCGGCATTGCGCGCCGATGGTTATGCGCCGAACAGTTCCTCGCTGTATGTGAACGCGGTACGCGGGGTGATGAACGAGGCGTGGCGCCAAGGCCTGATCGACCATGAGCAGTTGCTGCGCATCCGTGAGGTGAAGCCGGCGTCCGGCAGCCGCCTGCCGCCCGGGCGCAACCTGCGGCGCAGCCTTATCCGCGAACTGATGGACTTGTGCGAGGCCGACCCACGGCCCCAGGGCGTGCGCGATGCAGCGATCATCGCCTTGCTGTACGGCACCGGCATGCGCAAGTCGGAGTCGGTGGACATCGACCTCGACCAGGTCGACTTCGAGGCACGCAGCCTGCAGGTCACCGGCAAGGGTAACCGGCAGTTGATCAAGTATGCCCCGGCCTGGGCGTTCGAGAAGCTGCAGGCCTGGCTGGACCTGCGCCGCCAGGCGCTGCCCGAGGGGGCGTCGGACGACCCGTTCCTGTTCAATCGCATCCGCCGTGGCAACCACATCACCCGCGCCCGCATCACCAAGCATGCGATCTACTACATCGCCCGCCAGCGCGGTGCCCAGGTGGGGGTGAAGATCATGCCCCATGACTTTCGCCGGGCGTTCATCACCCGGGTGATCGAAGAGCATGACCTGTCGATCGCGCAGAAGCTCGCGCACCATGCCAACATCCAGACCACCGCCGGTTATGACCGGCGTGATGACAACGAACGGCGGCGAGCGGTGGATCGCTTCGACTACTGAGGTCAGTGAATGCTCGAAGCCAGGTCGAAGATCGGCATGTACATCAGGATCACGATCCCGCCGATCAGCAGCCCGATGAAGGTCATCAGCAGCGGCTCGAACAGCTTCACGAACCACTCCACCCAGCGGCCGATTTCCTGATCATGGAAATCCGCGCAGCGTTCGAGCATTTCCCCCAGATTCCCCGATTGTTCCCCTGCCCGCAGCAAGCGCAACGACACGGGAGTCACCAGCTGACCAGCCTCCAGTGCATCCGACAACGGCAGCCCTTCACCAACACGCCGGCTGGCCTGCTCAAGGCCTTGCGCCGAAGCGCTGCCGAGCAGCCCGTGGGCCATGCCCATGGCAGTAAGAATCGGGATGCCACCCTGCAGCAGGATCCCCAGCGAACGGTAGAAACGCGCCAGTTCATACATCACCAGGCGCTGATGCAAGGCTGGCAAGCGCCGCAGTTGTCGTGACGCGCAGCGCCGCACCAGCGGGTTGCGGCGCAGTACCACCAACGTACCGATACCGCCTGCAACCGCCAGTGCCAGCGGCAGCTGCTGGGCATGCAGGAACAGGCCGACATCCATCAGCACCCGCGACAACCAGGGCAGTTCGCTGCCCATGCCCTCGAACACCAGGCTGAAGCGCGGCACCACATAACCGAGCAGGAACAGCACCACGCCGCCGCCCACCAGCAACAGCAGCAACGGGTAGACCGAAGCGCCCACCAGTTTCTGCCGGACCAGGTCCAGGCGCTGGCGGTAGCCGATGTAGCGGGCCAGGGCATCGCCCAGCGCGCCGGTGCGCTCGCTGGACTGCACCAGCGCCACGTACAGCGGCGGGAACACCCGCGGCTGCTTTGCCAACGACTGGGACAACGAGTGGCCTTCATAGAGCTGGCGCACCAGCTCGGTCAGGACCTTGCGCGTGGCCCCGACGGGGGACTTTTCCGCCAGGCTTTCCAGGGCATCGATCAGCGGCAGGCCAGCGTGCAGCAGGGTGGTCAGTTCCTGGCTGAACAGCACCAGGTCGAACGTCGCCGCGCGGCGCCAGCCCAGGCCGCCCAGGGCTTTGCCCTGGCCGCGCACGCTGACCACCCGCAGCCCTTGATTCTCGGCTTGACGACGCGCGTGCTCGGCATCCTCGGCGTCAATCTGCAACTGCACAATGCCCTGTCTGCCGAGGGCCTTGAGGCTATAGCGCATGTCGATTCTCCTCATTGCCAGCTGGTGATTTCTGCGTTTTCGCCATCGCCGCCGGGCTGGCCGTCCTTGCCCATCGACAGCAGGTCGTATTCGCCGCCGTTTTCGCCGGGTTGGCGGTAGATGTAAGCGCGGCCCCATGGGTCCTGCGGCACGGCCTTCTGCAGGTAGGGCCCCGACCAGCGCGCCTCGCCACTGGGGGCGGCGACCAGCGCCTGCAGGCCCTGCTCACTACTGGGGTAGTGGCCCACCTCCAGGCGGTACAGGTCCAGGGCCTTGCCCAGGCCTTCGATCTGCGCCTTCGCCACCTTGGCTTCCGAGCGACCGAGCTGGCTGAAGTACTTGGGCGCGACGATACCGGCCAACAAACCGAGCACCACCAGGACCACCAGGAGTTCAAGCAGGGTGAAGCCACGTTGGGGGTTGGATTTGCGCTGCATGGTGAAGCCCTCCGCTGCATGGGGACACGCTTTTCCAAGCGTCATGCAACAGCCGTGCACGTCTGCCTCGGGGCCTTGCGCCATGCGCCATGGCAAGCGGCACGGTGCTTGCGACGCAGTAGAAAAGCCCGGGTTTTCCGGGGCATTTCCCCCACATCGGGGGAGCACGGCGGGGAGGCGACCGACATGCGTGTGGTGATCCTGGTAGTGACCTGGCTGGTGGCGGCAAGCGCCCAGGCCGACATGTACATTTCCATCGATGCCAAGGGTGGTTATGTACTGAGCAACGTTCATCGGCCAGGACGCCATTACGAACGGGTGATCAGCGAACCGCTTGCCCAGGCTGGCCCGGCCGACGCGCAGATGATCACTGGGCGGCCCTATGCCGAACTGGTGGCAGCGGCGGCCCGTGATTACGATGTGCCGCTGGCGCTGCTGCATGCGCTGATCAAGGCCGAGTCAGGCTACGACCCGAAGGCCCGATCGGCGGCCGGGGCAGTCGGGCTGATGCAGCTGATGCCCGACACGGCCAGGGAGATGGGCGTGGAAGACCGCCTCGACCCGGAAGATAACGTGCAGGGCGGGGCGCGCTACCTCAAGCGTATGCTGACCCTGTTCGACAATGACATCACCCTGGCCGTGGCCGCCTACAACGCCGGCCCCGATGCCGTGCGGCGGCGCGGTGCGGTACCGCCATACGCCGAGACCCGCCGTTATGTGCCAACGGTGTTGCGCGAATACCGCAAACTGCAGGGGCTGGCCGATGATTCGCCGCTCTGAACGGGCCTTGCGTCGCGAAAGTGATGCAACTCGTCCCCAATCAATGCCATGGTTACCCAACTCTGGGCTATAACCTTTCAAAAGGTGCCCAGCAGTGGAGTCCGTCATGGACGTCGCCCCCCGTTCCGAAGTATTTGAGGCGCCTGCGGGCACTGAAGCCGCCCCGCACAGGCCGTTCAACCTGCTGCGCTGGTATGCCTGGGTGAGCTTGGCGATCATCTTGTCGGTGGCCGCTGGCCTGGGGCTGATTTCCAGCCGCTTCATCATCGATGAGAGCATCGAGCGCGACGCCTTGCTCACCGCGCAGTTCATCACCTCGATCGCCGACGCCGAAGTACGCCATGTGTCGATCCCCAATGTGCGCACCATGGGTGAACTGCTCGATCCACGCACCGACCGTACAGCCATGCCCGACGTCGACCCGGAAGCACGGCGCAAGGCCCGCGGTGAGTTCCTTGATCATATCGCCCACCTGCCGGACATGCTGCTGGCCAACATTTATGCCCCGGACCGGACGGTGATCTGGTCGACCAACCCGGCGCTGGTGGGCAAGCTGATCGACGCTGATGACGACCTGGACCGGGCCTTCGAGTACAAGATGCGGGTCTCGGCCAGCTACCACAATTTCGAGCAGGCACGCGTCGAACAGAAGTTCGTGATCCCGCCGGAACAGCTGTTCATCGAAAACTACATCCCATTGTTCGATGCCGATGGCGATACCGTCACGGCGATGGTGGAAATCTACAAGGAACCCCGAGACCTGATCGTGCGCATCGAGCACGGGCTGATTCTTATCTGGCTGGCTATCACCGTCGGTGCTGCGCTGGTCTACATCGGCCTGTACGGCATCATGCGCCGCGCCGCGCGGGTGTTGGCGGTGCAGCAGAAGCGGTTGATCAACAGCGAGACCTTCGTCGCCCTTGGCGAGGTGTCCTCGGCGGTGGCCCACAGCCTGCGCAACCCGCTGGCCAGCATCCGTTCCAGCGCCGAACTGGCCCAGGCCTTCGATGAAGGCCCGGCGCAACGCAACATCAATGACATCATCAGCCAGGTCGACCGCATGTCGCAGTGGATTCGCCAGTTGCTGCAATCCTTGCGGCCGTTGAATGACGAAGCGGTGCCGGTCGACTTACCCCAGGTCTTGCAGGAGAGCCTGCAAAACTTTGCCGTGCCGATGGCCCGCAATGGGGTAACCCTGGATCTGCGACCGTTACCACCGGTGCAGGTGCTTGGCCACCCGGCATTGCTCGCGCAGATTTTCAGCAGCCTGATCGCCAATGCCCTCGAGGCGATGGAGCAGGGCGGGCGGTTGCGGATCGAGGTGGTCAAGCGTGACCGGCGCAGCCTGACCCTGCGCCTTGCCGATACCGGCAAAGGCATGAGCGAACAGCAGCAGCGTTTGGCGTTCAGGCCGTTTTACAGTACCAAGCAAGGTGGGTTGGGTGTGGGGCTGGTGCTGGTCAAGCGCATCATGGAGCGCTTTGGCGGTTCAGTCCGCCTGAGCAGCAGCCAGGGCCATGGCACGCGGGTCTCGCTCAACTTCCGCTTGGCGCGCTCATAACAATGGGCATCATGAGTGTTGTTTAACTGCTTGATATAAAAGAATTTATGCGTTTATGGGTAAACAGTACCCAAATGTGGGGAGTAACCCTCTAACAGAAGCCATGAATGTTATGTAACCCATTGAATGATATGGATATGACGATTGGTTAACGGGCATGGCGAAGTTCTTGCAGGTTCTCGCAGCAGGTAATGCGCGGCAAAGGCGGCGGCAGCTGCCCTGGTGAGGTGGTATCAGTTTGCTACTATTGGTAGCAATGCGGTGACCACCTTCTGAACGGACTCCCTGTACGGGAACGACGCGATGCAGATGCTGGATGAAGATGTTTCCGTAAGGCCCGCGGCACCGCCTAGCAGCAGCGGCCTGGCCGTGCCGCTTCGCGAGTTCAACCTGCTGCGCTGGTTCTCGCTGATCAGCCTGCTGATCATCGCTTCGGTGGCTGGCGGGCTGGGCTACGTGTCGACCCGCTTTGTGGTGCGCGACAGCGTCGAGCGGGATGCCATGCTCACCGCCCAGTTCATCCAGTCCCTGGCCCTGGCTGAAGTGCGTCATTCGCAGTTACCGCCCGGCACCACCATGGGCGAACTGCTCAACCCGCACCTGGACCAACAGCACCTGCAGATCAGCCCGGGACTTGTTGAGGCGACCCGGGTCGAGTTTCTCGACCACGTCGAGCACTTGCCTGATACCTTGCTGGCCATAGTCTATGCCCGTGACCGCAGCATCGTCTGGTCCACCAACCCTGAGCTGATAGGCAAGCGCATCGAAAACGACGGTGGCCTGAACCGCGCCTTCAACTCGCGCAGGGCGGTGTCGGCCAGCTATCACAAGGTTGAAGACGGCCGCGAAGAGCAGAAATTCCTGCGCGAACCCAAATACCTGTTCATCGAGAACTACATCCCTCTGTTTGACAGCCAGGGCGAGCAGGCCATGGCCATGGTCGAGATCTACAAGGAGCCGCAGGATCTGGTGCGGCGTATCCAGCGCGGTTACGTGCTGATCTGGGCTTCGACCCTGGTGGGCGGCGCACTGATCTACTTCGGCCTGTTCTGGATCGTGCGCCGCGCCGCGTTCATGCTGCGTCAGCAGCAAGACCGGCTGGTGGCCAGCGAAACTTATGTGGCCCTGGGCGAGATGTCTTCCGCCGTGGCCCATAGCTTGCGCAACCCGCTGGCCAATATTCGCTCCAGTGCCGAGTTGGCCGAGGAAATAGCCAGCCCGTTGGCGCAGAAGAACATCAACGACATCATCAGCCAGGTTGACCGCATGTCGCGCTGGGTGCGTGAGTTGCTGGTGTCGCTGCGCCCGGCCAGCGACAACGCCGAGGCGGTCGACCTGGTGGCGGCCATCGAAGATACCCACCAGGCCTTTTCCCAGCAGATCGAGCGCAACGGCGTGCGCTTCAGCTTCGAAGGGCCGCAGGTGCTGTGGGTGGCCAGCCAGCCCCTGCAATTGACCCAGATTCTCAACAGCCTGTTTGCCAATGCCCTGGAAGCCATGCCCAAGGGCGGCGTGTTGCATGCGCACGTCAGCGCGCAGGAGGGGCAGCGCGCGCAGCTGCTGCTCAGCGACACCGGCAAAGGCATGAGCCAACAACAGGAAAGGATGGTGTTCAAGCCATTCTTCACCACCAAGCAGGGCGGCCTCGGCGTCGGCCTGGCCCTGGTCAAGCGGATCATGGAACGTTTTGGCGGCTCGGTCAGCCTGAGCAGCCGCGAAGAGGAAGGAACCCGCGTCAGCCTCACTTTCAATATCGCAGCGGGAGGGGACCATGGAGCACAGCATCCTGGTAGTTGAGGATGACGAAATCCTCGGCGACAACATTCGCACCTACCTGAGCCTCAAGGGCTTCGAGGTGACGCTCTGCCACAGTGCGGAGCTGGCGCTGGAACAGATCAAGCGGGCCCAGCCCGATGCGGTACTGACCGACAACTCGCTGCCCGGCATGAGCGGGCACGACCTGCTACGCACCCTGGTGGCGCAGGCGCCGGACCTCAAGGTGATCATGATGACCGGTTACGGCAATGTCGAAGACGCCGTGCAGGCCATGAAGGAGGGGGCGTTCCACTACCTGACCAAACCGGTGGTGCTGGCCGAGCTCAAGCTGACCCTGGAAAAGGCCCTGGCTGCCGAACGCCTGGAACGCACCCTGTCGTTCTACCAGGAGCGCGAGGCGCAGAAGTCCGGGTTGCAGGCGCTGATCGGCGAGTCGCCGGCAATGCTCACCCTCAAACACACCTTGCAGCAGGTACTGGACGCCGAGCGGCGCATGGCCAGTGACGACCTGCCGCCGGTGTTGATCGAAGGCGAGACGGGAACCGGCAAGGAACTGGTTGCTCGCGCGCTGCATTTCGACGGTTCGCGCAGCAAGGGCCCGTTCATCGAGTTCAACTGCGCCTCGATCCCCGCCAATCTGCTGGAGGCCGAGCTGTTTGGTCATGAGAAGGGCGCGTTCACCGACGCCAAGGAGCGCCGCGTGGGCCTGGTGGAAGCGGCCGATGGCGGCACGCTGTTCCTCGATGAGATCGGCGAGATGGACCTGGTGCTGCAGGCCAAGCTGCTCAAGCTGCTGGAGGACCGCAGCATCCGCCGCATTGGTGCGGTCAAGGAGCGCAAGGTCGACCTGCGGGTGATCAGTGCCACCAACTGCAACCTCGAACAGATGGTACAGCAGGGCAAATTCCGCCGTGACCTGTTCTTCCGCCTGCGCATCATCGCCCTGAAAGTCCCGCGGTTGTACGCCCGTGGCCAGGATGTGCTGTTGCTGGCCCGGCATTTCCTGGCACACCACGGGCGCCGCTACGGCAAGCCGAACCTGCGTTTCAGCGCCGAGGCCGAAGCCTTGATGTTGAGCTACAGCTGGCCGGGCAATGTGCGTGAACTGCGCAACATGCTGGAGCAGACGGTGTTGCTTGCCCCCAATGAAGTGGTGCAGGCGCATCAGCTGAACCTGTGCCTGACCTTGATCGACGAACCGCTGGTGGCTCAGCCCACGGCGACCGTGTACGAATTGCCACGCCATGAACCGGAGCCGGGCACCAGCCTGCCGGATATGGAGCGCGACCTGGTGTGCAAGACCCTGGACCGCACTGACTGGAATGTCACCAAGTCGGCGCGGATGCTGGGCCTGTCGCGGGACATGCTGCGGTACCGCATCGAGAAGCTCGGGCTTACCCGGCCCGACAAACGTCAGTGGTGAGGCAAGGGGCGCATGGCGCCCCTTGAGCTTTATTGCTGGCCACCCTCTGAACCGTTTGCGCCTTGTCGCCCGGTGCCCTCGGAACCGCTGCCATCCATCCCCGGCAGGTCGCGGTTGTCATTCTGCCTGGCCGGCGGGTTTTCTGGGTCATTGCCCTGGATGCGCGGATCGGTATCCCGGGGCATGGGTTTCTCGATCGGGTTCAGGGTGCTATCGACACCCGGCTGCGGCGCCGGGTTGTGCGGATCATCGGGGTAGGTTGGCCCGGTGCCAACGGCCAGGGCCAATGGCGAGATGAACAGGGCAAACAGCAGCAGGGTTGAGCGGGGCATGGCAGGCTCCTTTGCAAGGGACAGGGCTCACACTTGAGTTGGGCCCTGCCCGAGCGGCTTGGGTGCCATCACCCCGATCAGCGGTCACACCACCGTCGACAGCGCCATGATGAAGATGATGCCGACGATCGACAGGATCGTCTCCATCATGCTCCAGGTCTTGAAGGTTTCCGCCACGGTCATGTTGAAGTACTGCTTCACCAGCCAGAACCCGGCATCGTTGACGTGGGAAAGGATCAGCGAGCCAGCACCCGTGGCCAGCACCAGCAGTTCGCGGTTGACCCCAGGCACCAGGTCGATCACCGGGGCAACGATGCCGGCGCCGGTGATGGTGGCCACGGTCGCCGAACCTGTGGCGATACGGATTACTGCCGCCACCAGCCAGGCCAGCATGATCGGCGAGATCTCAGCCTGCACGGCCATCTGCCCGATGACGTTACCCACGCCGGTATCCACCAGCATCTGCTTGAAGCCGCCACCGGCACCCACGATCAGCACAATGGCTGCGGTCGGTGCCAGGCTCTGGTCGAGCATTTTCATGATCTGTTGGCGGTTGAAGCCACGGGCCGAGCCGAAGGTGTAGAAGGCCAGCAACAGGGCGGCAAGCAGCGCGGTGATCGGGTGGCCGATCAGGTCCATCCACTGGCGGAAGATATGCTCGGCCGGCAGCACCACGTCGGCCAAGGTCTTGAGCAGCATCAGCGCCACCGGCAGCAGCACGGTGATCAGGGTTATGCTGAAGCTTGGCAGGTTGTTCTGGTCAGACTCCTTGGCAATCTGGTCCATAAGTTCCTGCGACGGGCTGCCCGGGATGTAGCGGGCAATGAAGTTGCCGAACAGCGGGCCGGCGATGATCGCCGTGGGCAGCGCCACCAGCAGGCCATAGAAGATGGTCTTGCCGATGTCGGCGTGGAAGATGCCGATCGCCAGCAGCGGCCCCGGGTGTGGTGGGACCAGGCCATGGACCACCGAAAGGCCGGCCAGCAGCGGGATGCCGATCTTGATCAGCGACACGCCCGAGCGCCGGGCGACGATGAACACCAGCGGAATCAGCAGCACGAAGCCGATCTCGAAGAACAGCGGGATGCCGACCAGGAAGGCGGCGAACATCATCGCCCAGTGCACATTCTTCTTGCCGAAGGCGCGGATCAGGGTCTGCGCGATCTGGTCGGCGCCACCGGAGTCGGCCATCAGCTTGCCGAGCATCGTCCCCAGGGCGAGGACGATGCCGACAAAGCCGAGCACGCCACCGAAACCGTCCTGGAACGATTTCATGACCTTGGCCACCGGCATGCCGGAGGTCAGGCCGAGGAAGCCGGCGGCCAGGGTCAGGGCGACGAAGGGGTGGACCTTGAAATGGGTGATCAGCAGGATCAGCCCGACGATGGTGACCAGCGCGTCGAGCAGCAGGTAGGTATCTGTAGCCAGTCCGAACATGGTTTTGATGCCTCGGTCTTATCGTTGTTTTGGGCGTAGCTATTAGTGAAAACGTGGCGCCTTCAGACGCCGAGACAGCGCTATCTTTGGTGAGCCGGAGAAACCGCCGGTTCAGGCAGTCCGCGCCAGGTTCCGCTCACCGCAGGGCTTTAGCCAAGCGTCGACCGTTTCGGCAAGCACCGCAATCGGTTGAGTGGCATCCAGCGGCAGGGTCAGAGGCTCGCCACGGGGAGACTCGAGGGCGGCGAACTGGCTGTCGATCAGGCTGGCCGGCATGAAGTGGCCGGGGCGGGCGAGTACGCGCTTTTCGGCCTCGATGGGGGTGAGTTCGAGGAACACGAACACCAACTCCGGCATCGCCGCGCGCAGGGTGTCGCGGTAACGACGCTTGAGCGCGGAGCAGGTGAGGATCGGCCGTTCACCAGCCTTTACCGTTGCTTGCAGTTCCTGGCCCAGGCGCACCAGCCAACCGGCACGGTCATCGTCGTCCAGGGGGATGCCGGCGCTCATCTTGCGGATGTTTTCGGCAGGGTGGAATGCGTCGCCTTCGATCAGGCGACCGCCGCTTCGCTTGGCAATGGCATCACCGACGCAGCTTTTGCCGCAGCCAGCCACGCCCATCACCACGATGGCGGACAGGGGAGAATTCATCAGTACCTCCTGCGGGGTGAGATAGCGCTGTCTCGTTGCAAACGAAACGCCACCTCCCCGGTGTTATTGGTCTTGTCCTTACGCAGTATGGACGCTTGGCAGCGTGCTGCAGTGGCCACTACCAAAGATTACATTGCCTGCGTCCTGAGACAGCGCTACCTTAGTGGCCGTTCCCCATTCCTGCAAGTAGTAAAATTACAACATCCATGTCCCGCACCGGCTCTCGCACCACAGGTCGTCCCACACTGGCTGAAGTCGCCAGGCTATCCGGGGTTTCCCCGATCACTGCTTCGCGCGCGCTGCGCGGGGTCAGCACGGTTGCCCCGGAACTGGTGGAAAAGGTCAGGGTCGCCGCCGCGTCCCTGGGCTACGTCGCCAACCCGGCGGCCCGGGCGCTGGCGTCGGCGCGCAGCCAGTCGGTGGTGGTGCTGATTCCGTCGTTGTCCAACCAGCTGTTCATCGACACCCTGGAGGCCATTCACGAGGTGATGCGCCCGCGTGGGCTCGAAGTGCTGATCGGCAACTATCACTACGATCTCGACGAAGAAGAAAACCTGATCCGCAACTACCTGGCCTATCAGCCCTGCGGCATGTTGCTCACCGGCTTCGATCGCAGCGATGCGGCGCGGCAGATGCTGGCAGCCAGCGGCGTGCCCTGCGTGCACATGATGGAGTTGGGCGGTGAGGCGGGCGCCTTGTCGGTGGGCTTTTCCCAGCAGCAGGCCGGGCGGGCTGCGGCAACGCACCTGATCGAACGCGGCCGGCGGCGCCTGGCGTTCATTGCTGCGCAGCTCGACCCACGGGTGATGCAACGCGCCGAGGGCTTCCGCCAGGCCCTTGCCGAAGCCGGCATGCAGGCCTGCGAGCTGGAGATGCTGGCGCCGCAACCGTCATCCATCGCACTGGGCAGCGAACTGTTCAGCCAACTGTTGGCGCAGGCGCCTGATGTGGACGGGATCTTCTTCTGCAACGACGACCTGGCCCAGGGCGCGGTGTTGCAGGCATTGCGTCAAGGCATCGAAGTGCCGCGCCAGGTGGCCATGGTCGGTTTCAACGATTTGCCGGCTTCGGCGCACATGGTGCCGCGCCTGACCTCCATTCGCACGCCAAGGGCTGCCGTTGGTCGAGGCGCCGCCCAGGCACTGCTGGCGCTGCTCGATGGCAAGCGGGTAGCGACCGAGCAGCAGGACTTGGGCTTTGAACTGATGGTGCGTGAAAGCTCTTGAGGATTCTCAGGAACTTTCGCTAACTGGCTAATCACAAAGTGATATCAAGGTACTTGCACGCTATCAAAGCCGATCTATGCTCAGGAAACCCTGGGCATCAAGGATCCTGGCGCCATGTTCGACTTCCACCGCAAGTCTGATTTGATCGAGATTCAGCGCACTCGCAAGGCCCTGGCCGAGGCCCAGGCCAAGCTCGCGGCGATCAGCCGCTGCATGGCAATGATCGAGTTCGCCCCGGACGGTACCATTGTTGATGCCAATGCCCAGTTCTGCCAGGCCATGGGCTACAGCGTCGACGAATTGCGCGGCAAGCACCACCGTCTGTTCTGTGACCCAGCCTACGCCAAGAGCGCCGAATACCAGCAGCTGTGGCGTGAGCTGGGGCAGGGCAAGGCCATCAGCGGCACCTTCGAGCGCGTCGACAAGGCTGGCCGCGAGGTCTGGCTGGAGGCCAGCTACATGCCGGTGCTCGATGAGCAACAACAGGTCACCAGCGTGATCAAGGTGGCGGCCGATATCAGCCAGCGGGTCAAGGACGAGCACGAGAGCGAAAGCTTGCTCAAGGCCATTGGGCGGTCCATGGCTGTGGTCGAGTTCACCCCGCAAGGGCGGGTGATCAAGGCCAACGAGAACTTCCTCGTGACCATGGGCTATCGCCTGGAGGAAGTAGTCGGGCGTCACCACGGCCTGTTCTGCCTGCCCCATGAGCGCGAATCCGGTGCATACCGCGAGTTCTGGGCTTCGCTCAATCGCGGCGAATACCACTCGCACCGCTTCGAGCGGATCAACAAACAGGGCCAGACGGTTTACCTGGAAGCCTCGTACAACCCGATCTTCGACAGCAAAGGGCGCTTGTACAAGGTGGTCAAATTCGCCAGCGACATCACTGCGCAGGTCAACACCCAGCAAAGTGCCGCCGATGCGGCCCATGCCAGTTCGGTGCAGACCGATGCCTGCGCGCGCAAGGGGACCGAGGTCGTGCAGCAGACCGTAGCGGTCATCGAGCAGATTTCCGAGGAACTCAACGATGCCGCGCGCAGTATCGATGCGGTCAGCAAGCAGTCGGATGTGATCGGGCAGATCGTGCTGACCATTCGCGGCATCGCCGACCAGACCAACCTGCTGGCCTTGAACGCAGCCATCGAGGCGGCGAGGGCCGGTGAGCATGGTCGCGGCTTCGCCGTGGTGGCCGATGAAGTGCGCAGCCTGGCGGCGCGCACCAGCAAGGCGACGCTGGAAATCGTCGACGTGGTGCGCCAGAACCACGACCTGTCGCTGACTGCCGTGGCCAGCATGCAGTCGAGCCTGTCACGCACCGGGCATGGCGTTGCCCTGGCCAACGAGGCGGGGACGGTGATCATGGAAATCCAGCAGGGTTCCCGTCACGTGGTCGACGCCATCAGCCAGATCAACTCGACGCTGCAATTGCACTGAGGGTGTCGCCCAGTTCCCGCAGCAAGGCCTGCAGGCTGGCTTCCAGCTGCAGGTGCAGCGCGTTCGTCGGCAGCCCCTGGGCATGTGCCTGTTCGATGGCTTCGCAATCCTTGACCACCCCGCGTACCCGCAGCATCTTGGCGCCCCCTTTGATGCGATGAGCGAGCGCGGGTAGCGCCTCGCGGTCGTGGGCGGCGTCAAGGGCGTGCAGGGCGGCAAGGTCTTCGCGGGCACTTTGCGTCAGTTGCTCGAGCAGGCGCCTGGTCAGCTGCTGGTCATTCTGGGTCAGATGCTGCAGCTCGTTCAGATTGAAACCGCTTTCGCTTGGCGCGGGTGCAGGGCTGGCGGATCGCCTTTGTGGCAGGTGAGCCTTCAGTGCCTGCAGCCCGATGGGCTTGAACAGGCAGTCGTCCATGCCGCTGTGAAGGCAGCGTTGACGCTCTTCGGCCTGGGCATTGGCGGTCACGCCAAGAATGCTGCAGGCGGGCTGCCCGCGTTCTTGTTCGAGTAGCCGAACCCTGCGGGCCAGCTCATGGCCGTCCATGACCGGCATGCTGCAGTCAGTGATGACCAGGTCGAAGGCGTGTGCTCGCCACAGGGCCAGCGCCGCTTCGCCGTTCTCGGCCAGCGTCACCTGATGGCCCAGGCTGTGCAGCTGTTTTTCCAGCAGCAGCAGATTGGCAGGGTAGTCATCGACCACCAGGACATTCAGCGGCCCGCTGTCGGCGGCTTCGGCCACCGTGTCGTGTTCCAGTGGTGCCGGTGGCGCACTCAGTGGCAGCGGCAACTGGACGAGCACACGGGTGCCGACACCTTCCACACTCTGCAGG
This sequence comes from Pseudomonas sp. TWI628, assembly GCF_039673865.1. NCBI lineage: Bacteria > Pseudomonadati > Pseudomonadota > Gammaproteobacteria > Pseudomonadales > Pseudomonadaceae > Pseudomonas > Pseudomonas sp. TWI628. The sequence goes on from NZ_JBDJMM010000002.1 coordinate 79,992, forward strand.
TCCAGCCGGCCCCCCATCAGTTCGGTCAGGGTTCGGCTGATGACCAGGCCCAGGCCGGCGCCTTGGCTGGCCCGTGGGCCTGAAGCCTGGGTGAAGGTGTTGAACAGCCGGGCCTGATCCTGAGCGGCAATGCCGATACCGGTGTCGGTTACGTTCAGCTCGACCCGCACGGTGTCGGCTGTGGCCGAGGGCTTGAACGAGAGACGGGCCAGCACGTCGCCACGATCGGTGAACTTGATGGCATTGCTCAGCAGGTTGGAGAGGATCTGCTTGATTCGCAACGGGTCAGCCAGGACCCAGAGTGGCGCGTCTGGCAGCTCGCCTTGCAGGTGCAAGCCCTTCATCTGCGCGTTGCCTTCGAACACACGCAGGGTGCTACGCAGCAGTTCGGCCAGGTCGGTGGCAACCGGCTGCAGGCTCATGTGCCCGGATTCGATGCGGGAAATGTCCAGGATGTCGCCGATCAACCCGAGCAGACCGATGGCGGAATCGTAAGCGGTTTGCAGGGTCTGGGTGTCGCAGTGGCCAGCGCGGTTGTCTTCCAGTGCCAGTTCCAGCAAGCCTATCACCGCGTTCATGGGGGTACGGATCTCGTGGCTCATGTTCGCCAGGAACGTGCTTTTGGTCTTGCTGGCCTGTTCCGCTTCGTTCTTGGCCTGGCGCAGTTGCTCCAGCAGCCCGCGGCTGAAGGCCAGTTGCGCCTGCAGCGCGTGCTGCGCTTCGGTGCGCTGGTGGATCAGCTTGCGCAGGTAGCTGTTCCAGAACACCACGCCCGCCAGCAGCAGGGCTGACAGCACCAACACTTGCAGGGCCAGCGTGCGGTAGTTGCGCCAGGGGCTGTCGCTGACCAAGGTGCTGGTGCGCCAACGGTTTATCAACTGTTCCAGTTCTTCAGGAGGGATGCTCATCAGCGCTTTGTCGAGGATGGCCTGCAGTTGCGGCAGGCCAGGCGCCACGGCAAAGGCGGCGACGGCCAGCTCGTCCCCCAGCACATCGGCGATACGCAGGCGCCCCTTGAAGACCTGTTTGATGTAGTACGAGGCGTTGATATAGCTGCTATAGGCCGCGTCAGCATCGCCGTTGGCCACCGCTTCCATCAGGCCAAGGGGGTTGTTCACCTTGATCAGTTTCGCTTGCGGAAAGCGGCGCAATACCTCGTCGCGAAGGTGAGAGCCCTGCAGCAGGGCAATGCGTTGCCCGTCCAGGTGCCTGGCGTGCAGCGGCGAGGGCGCCTGGTCGCGGGTCACCAGCACCCTGGGGCTGACCAGATAGGGACGGGTGTAGCGCAGCCGCGCTGCGCGTTCCGTGCCATAACCCAGTGCCCCGATCATCTGTGCCTCGCCGTGGGCAACCTTTTCAACCATCTGCTGCACGGTGCCTTGCTCGATGAACCTGAACTGCAAACCGGTGCGCAGGGTGATCTGCTTGAGCAGGTCGACGGTGATACCGCTGACATGCTGCTGGGCGTCGTTGAACGTCAGCGGGGCCAGGGCCGTGTCGACCAGCACGCTGACCGTAGGGTTGCGGGCTATCCAGTCCTTTTCTTCTTTCGTCAGTACCGACAGGTGCCGCTCCAGCAACAGGCTGGTATTGCCACTGCTCCAGCGGCGCAGGATGTTCAGGCGCTCGCTTTCGGTGATCCTGGCCATGGCCGCATCGACCAGACGGCGCAGCCGCAGGTTGTCATTGGCGAAAGCGAAGGCAAAGGAACCGGGCGCCACCTGGCAGAAGTGATCGATCCTCACCGTGCCCTGGTAACTCTTGCCTATGAGGTAATCGGTACTGATGGCATCGCCCAGATAGGCGTCGGCCTCACCCATTTCGACCGCTGCCAGGCCTGCCAGGGTCGAGCGATAGAGGCTCAGTTGTGCCTTGGGGTAGAGGGTGCGAACGGTCTCGCCCGGCAAGTAGTGGTCGACCATCGCCAGGCGCAGGCCGGCCAGGTCTTTGCCCTGATTCAGCGAAGCGTCCTCGCGTGTCACGATCACCGGCAGGTCGTCGGCGTAGGGCTGGCTGAGGCTGAGCTGGGCATCGGCAGCTTCAAAACCATTGGAGCTGCCCAGCAGGTCGAGGGTGCCCGCGCGCAACGCGGCGATCGCTTCGTGGCGGCTGGCGAAGCGCCTGACTTCGATCGGCACGCCCAGCTGCTCGGCGATCAGCCCGGCGTAGTCGGCGCTGAGGCCTTCGTAGTCAGCCAGGCTGACGTTGATCTCGAAGGGTGGGTAATCCGGTTGTGAAGTCCCCAGCAACAACACGCCGCGCCGCTGCAGCCACTGGCGGTCGGCGTCGTCCAGTTGCAGAGGTTGGGCGGCGCTGGTAGCGCGCGCCAGCAAATGCCGTGGCTCACCGTCGGCGAGCGTCATGAGCGGGCAGCAGAGCAGGGCGATGAACAGGGTCAGGCCGGCCAGGACAGGTTTCATGCTACCCGTACGCTCAGTTGACTTGGTTGCGTTTGGCCAGGTCAACCATTTCCACCAGTGACTCGGTCTTGAGCTTTTCCATGATGCGGCCACGGTAGGTGCTGATGGTCTTGGCACTGAGGTTCATGCAAGCGCCGATGTTCTTGTTGTTTTCACCACGGCTCAGGCGCCGCAGTACTTCCATCTCGCGGTTGGACAGGCTGCCCAGGCGCTCTGGCTCGCTTTCCAGGGTATTGCTGTTCACCGCCATCTGGGGGAAGGTGGAATAGCCCTTGATCAGGGCCTTGAGGGCGAACACCACGGCCTCCAGGTCTTCGCCCTTGGTGACGAATGCACCGATGCCGGCATCCAGGCAGCGGCGCACGTAAAGGTCGGTGGCCTGCCCGGTCAGCACCATGATCTTGGGCGCCGGCTCCTGTTGTTGCAGGCGCTTGATGACTTCCATGCCATCCAGGCCGGGGAGCCCGATGTCCAGCAGCACCACGTCGGGGCGCAGCTCGCGCACTTTTTGCGCCACTTCACTGCCATTGTCGACTTCGCCGACGATACGAAAACGCTCACGCTCGAGCAATATGCGCAAGGAAAAACGGACGATGGCGTGATCATCAACGATCAGCACGGTTGTCATGTCACTAGCTCCTGTCGGAATGTGGTCGGTTTCCTGAAGCAATCAGGAATACGTCTGCAAGCTTTTTCTGCTGTGCGGCACGATACGACCATTCCGGATCCATGGTAATGGCGAGTATAGATGTGTTGAACAAGTGAGCCGGTATTGTAGAAATTTCCTACAAGGAAGCCGTTACAGGCACCGTCGCAAGCGCCGATGCCTGTGTTGGCGGAGGGTCAGGCGCAGGCCGGGTGTGGCTTGAGGACGCGCTGGGTCGAGGCGGGGTTGTTGCTCAAGGCCTGGCCCACTCGCGTCGGGCGGGGCTGCAACTGGCCGCCGCAATTCGGGCAGCGGCCCTGCAAGCGGTGGTCAGCGCAGTGGCGGCAGAAGGTGCATTCGAACGAGCAGATCAGGGCGTCGGGGCTATCGCCCGGCAGGTCGGCATCGCAACATTCACAATTAGGGCGCAGCTCCAGCATGGGTATCCCTCCGGTCGGGTTGAATGCGCAGTCTGCTCCGCCCCTCTCAAGCTTGGCAATGCTAGTCGCCGGGGCGGTACAGGTGGGCGTGGCCGGCGCGGTACAGCGCCGACTCGGCGAACGGCGCATCGCCAAGCACATGGCCGACCAGGATCAGCGCGGTGCGCCGGAAACCTTTGCTGGCAACCTGACCGACGATATCTGCCAGCGTGCCGCGCACCCAGTCCTGGTCCGGCCAGGTAGCCCGATGGACCACCGCGACCGGGCAGTCGGGGCCGTAGTGGGGCAGCAGTTCTTCGACGATGCGCGGCAAGTGCTTCACCCCCAGGTGAATGGCCAAGGTACTGCCGTGCCGGGCCAGGTCGCCGAGCTGTTCGCCTGCGGGCATCGGTGAGCTGTCGCCGTAACGGGTGAGGATGACCGTTTGCGCCACCTGCGGCAGGGTCAGTTCGCAGCCCAGCAGTGCCGCGCTGGCGGCGGTGGCGGTGACGCCGGGAATGATCTGGTAATCGATGCCCAGTTCGCGCAGGTGGCGGATTTGCTCGCCGATGGCGCCATACAGGCTGGGGTCGCCACTGTGCACCCGGGCCACGTCCTGGCCGTTGGCATGTGCGGCGCGGATGGCGTCGATGATTTGTTCGAGGTGCAGTTCGGCACTGTTGATGACCGTCTCGGCCTGATGCCCTTCGAGCACTGCGGCGGGTACCAGCGAGCCGGCATAGATGATCACCGGGCACTGGCGGATCAGGCGTTGGCCCTTGACCGTGATCAGTTCCGGGTCGCCGGGGCCGGCGCCGATGAAGTAGACCGTCATGGCAAATCCTTGAAAAGATGAAAGAAGCGATTATCCGGCGCAGGCCAGTGCCAGGGTAGCGGGGCCACGCACCTGGCGGGCCACCCTGAGTGTGGCGCTGGCGTGACTGAGGCTGGCCAGGGCCAGTGCCGAGCTCTCGGCGACGCCCCAGCAGCCGCTGTGGGCGTAAGCGACGGCGGAGCGGTGGCTGAGCTGCGGCTCGAACGCCTGCAGTTGTTCGGCAGCGAAAACCACCAAAGGCAGGGCGTGACGTGCGGCGAGTTGTTGCAAGCCTGGCTCGTCGGCCTTGCCGGCGATACTGGCAAAGCCGCGAAGTGCCGTGGCATTCAGGTTGTGATGCTCCAGCACCTCTTGCAGCAAGGCTTCGAGGACGTCCACCGAGCAGCCCCGGCGGCAACCCAAGCCGGCATACAGCGCCGGCATTGGCTGCGCGATGGCCATCAGGCGTGGCTGGAGCGGCGATACAGCCAGGCGCTGAGCAGGCCCAAGGCCACCCAGAAGGCCGCGTTGGTCAGCCAGGAGGCGATCTTGAACTGAGCTTCCAGGGTTTGCGGAGCCAGGCTTTCGTGGACTTCCGGCTGCGGTGCACCGATCACGTGGGGCACCACCAGCAAGACCGCGCCCAGTGCCTTGAGCACGCCATGGCGTGCGAACACCAGCAGGGCCAGGCCCAGTGCGGTCGCGGCGGCGGTGCCGACCCACCAGCTCTGGCGCTGACCGAGGTCGGCGGCGGCGGTGCCTGGCAGTTCTGGTGGCAAGCCCAGGGTCGGGGCGAGGCAGAACACGGCGAAACCGGCCAGCCCCCACAGCGCGCCCGTGCTGGTACGGCCCGGCTCACGCAGGCTGTAGAGCGCAGCGAGGATCAGGGCGAAGCCGACGGCAACCACCAGATTGCCGCCGGTGGTCGACAGGATGCGCTGCCAGCCATCTTCTGGCGACCAGGCTTCTTCGCTGTGGGTGTGGCCAGCGCCGGCCTCTTCGCCGTGGATGTGGTGTTCGGCAGCCGGGGCGGCCGATTCGTAGGTTTCCGCTTCGAGGATCAGCGGTGCGACCCAGAAGCTTTGCAGCAGGGTCAGCAACAGCGCGGCGAGCAGGCCGCTGAACCCGGCTGTGCGGGCAATTCGCTTGATCATGGCAGCCTCAGTGGCAGGGGAAGGCAGCGCTGTGGCGGGTGTCGTGCGCGGCGTTGTGCACGGCTTCGATGTGCGAGAACCCGGCAAAGTAGACCAGGCACAGGCCGAGCAGGCTGGCGCCGACGGCGATGACCAGGCGTTGGCTGAGGGTGACGGGAGTGGCGATGCTGTGTTTGGCGCTGGTGACGGGCATGACGCGATCCTCTGCTTTTTTGTAAGGGCAACGGACAAGCGCGGCAATCCCGGGTGCAAGGCGCCCAAGGGAATGCGACAGCGCCCGCCCACCGCGGGGTGTTCATGAACGCCAGGCCGGTCTCCGGGCTTGCGAGGAGGAGCAGGGCTCCTTGAAAAGCATCACCTTCCCATGCCGGACTGCCTGGCACAGTGGTCTGGACGCTTCGCTCGCTTACCGTTGCGGGGGCAGCACCGGATTTGCCCGGCCCTGGCAAGGACCTGTGACGCACCGATTTCCCGTTTCACCCCCGATGGGGGCACCTGACGCAAGGCGTAAGGAGAGCACGCGGCGAGGGTGGCGTCAAATGCAGATGAAACAAGATCAGCGGCAGGCGAGCGGCCCGAACCTCGCTTTTTTGCGCAGTCCAACGTAAGCAAGGCCTCGCTTCACCTGGCCGGAGGTACGCACATGAAACGCAAGACCGCATGGGTTGTCGTGTTTTCAGGGTTGTTGTTGCTCAGTGGCTGCTGGCCTTACTGGCACGACGGGGGTCACCACCACCGGCATTACTACGATGAAGATCGTGGGGGGCACCAGGACTATCGTCGCTACTGACGCAAGGCAGCATTGACTTCATGCCTTCCGCTTGCGGCCAGGCCTGGGCCACGCAACAGTAAAGTTAGGTAAAAGCTCGCCCAGGCTGGCCGGTCTGGAATTTACACTGGCAGCGCTGCCCTGCCTGCCATAAGGCAGGGTACCGGTTTTTGCCTTTTGGAGCGTTGTAATGAAGTTGAAGCATGTATTGCGTGCCGCCGTGGTGGCTGCACTGGTATCCACGCTGGCAGGTTGCTGGATGTTCATGCCGCCAGGAGGCGGTGGGGGGCATGGTGGGGGGCATGGTGGCCCAGGCATGATGGGCGGCGGGCACGGTGGCGGCCCACGCTGAGAGTATTGATACAGACGGCTGTTCGCTCACCGGCCAAGGGCTGAGCGGATAGCCCGGTTGCCGTCATGATTCTTCGAGCAACCGCCCAGGGTTGAAGAAGAACGATGCAATCATCACGGCGCTGATCACACCCAACGCGTCCGCGACCAGTAGCAGGAACTCGCTGCCGTCCTCCAGCAGCGCCTGTTGGCTGATGGCGAAGCTCGCCCCATGGGGGAAAGCGGCGATGCCCAGCAAGGCCACCGCCAATGCGACTGACAGCAGCTTGCTGTACGTCCTGCCGAATGCCAGCGTATAGGCCCAGAACACAAAGATACTGAACACGGCGAGCCCCGCAGAAGTCACGAACTGGGCGAGTATGTCCAACCACCACACCATGGGCCTCTCCTGATCGATGTGCCGGGTCGATAGGCATGAGAATCATGGCTGATTGAAATCGTTCCGTTCGGCTAAAGAAATAGTGAGAAAGCGTGAGAGTTGCCCGTAATGGGCCTTTGCCCATATAGCAAACAAGCATATTGTGCTGCGCACTTTGCGCAGTACCATAGGCACACGAAAACCAAAAAAGGGCGTTCGGCTTGGCCACTCTTTCGTAAGTTCTCGATGGGGCAGCAGGAGCGTGTCGCGTGAAGAGTTCAAGATCGGTCACAGGCGCAATACTGTTAACCACTTTTGCCACGCTGTTCATGGCCGGGTGCGCACAGAACCGGGATGTGCGCGATGGCCATGATTATACGTCCGGCACTACCGACAGAAGCACGCCCGCGTATCTGGGGTGTGTCAAAGGCGAACTTCAAGGCAATGTGAAAACCTATGAAGTCGATGGCGACAACTCGGTCAAGCTGTATGTCGAAAGTAGCGACCCCACCCAGGCCGAAGGGTTGGTGGAACTGCGCGGCACCGGCTCCCAGCGTCAGTTCACGGCCTACCAGCGCGACGCCTGGTATGACCATGGGAGGCTGCTCGATGCTGCGTTGATGTGTAAAAAAGCCTGAACCGTTGATTCACAAGAGCAAAAAGCCCGCGCACATGAGAGCGGGCTTTTTGCGATGGGTGCTGATCCATCAGCGTGTTGCATTTTATGGGATCGAGCCGTCTTGCCCATTCGACAGAAGTCTTGCGCCATGGCCATCAAGCCTGGGCACGACCTTGGTGGATTACTCCTTTGGCGCGAACCCGGCTAGAATGGCGCACGTTCCAGTCTGGTTAATTGCAAATGCCAACCTTTCGCATCCTGTTCTGTGCCGCCCTCGCTGCAAGCCTTGCCGCTTGCGCCAACCCAGGCAAGCCTACCGCCAGTAAGCTGACCTCGAAATCCCCGGACGTTTACGCTGCCTGTGTATTGCCAAAGTGGCAGGCGTTGTCGCCGCAGACCACGCAAAAGTCCATCAGCCATGGTTATCGCTTGACCGCACCTAGCGCGGTGACTTCAGACGAAGTGCTGGAAGTCGTCGAATATCACGATGGCAGCCGGGCAACGTTCTACAAAGGCAGCTTCCTGTCGAGCGACAAGCTGCGCCTGGCCGCCAGAGAGTGCCTTGAGTGACCGGCTGCCGGGTGCATCAATAGCCTGACCCGCCCATCCCACCCATGCCGGGTAGTGTCTGCCGGGACTTCTGCTGTGCATTGCTCCATTCGGCGCAGGTCATGAAACTGGTCCTGTCGACCTTACCGGCCTGATCGAAGCTGACCATGTAAGGTTGTTGCTTTTGCCCCGGCTTGGTCAGCATGTAGTCGAAGCAAGTACCTGGCACCACCGTGCGGTCCGATTGGGCGCCGGGCTCGCCGCCTATTTGCAGCACTTGCGCCTTGCTCATGCCGGTATCGACTTTGGCTACCAACGGCTGGTCATGGTAGAGAGATGAATTACTTGAACAGCCCGCGAGCGCTGCCAATACCAGCCACATCGCCCAAGTTGATTTGTTCATGGCAGTGCTCCCGTCAGAGAACGCCGTTACGCAACAGCATCAATCCAGTCGGCTATTCATCATACGCTTGTATTGCTTTACCCGGCGCAGCGTGCACCACTGTTCCAGCAGCAGGGCTCGCAGGGGCGAGGCTTTGGCCTCGGGTTTGCGGCCCGAGGCCAGCCGGCGCATCTGCAGCTTCACCAGCGCCATGTAGGCCAGGGCGGCGAACGCCTTGCGCTTCCAGCGGATCGGTGGCAGTTCGGCCAGGGCTTTGGTCTCGCCAGCTTGCCAGCGCCGAGGCAGGTTGGGGTCGACCGCCAGTGCGGTGGCGATGCCAGCCATGGCCACGCCACTGGCGAGCACCTGTTCGACCACTGGCAAGCGGCGGATGCCACCGGTGACCATCACGGGCATGCGGGCAATCGCGGCAATTTCGCGGGCGAACTCCAGGAAGTAGGCCTCCCGTGCCAGGGTGCGGCCGTCCCGGGCATCGCCTTGCATGGCCGGTGCTTCATAGCTACCGCCAGACAGTTCCACCAGGTCCACCGGCAGTTCGTTCAGCCACAGCACGACCTGGCGTGCATCCGCAGGTTCGAAGCCGCCGCGCTGGAAGTCGGCCGAGTTGAGCTTGACCGCCACGCTGAAGCCGGGAGCCACCACCTCGCGCACCGCCTTGACCACTTCCAGCAACAGCCGCGCACGGTTTTCCAGGCTGCCGCCCCAGCGGTCCTGGCGCCGGTTGGTCAGTGGCGAGAGGAACTGGCTGAGCAGGTAACCGTGGGCGGCGTGGATCTGTACGCCGCTGAAACCGGCTTGTTCAGCCAGTGCCGCGGTACGGGCGAAGCGTTGGATCAGTGCGGCGATCTCGTTTTCGTCAAGGGCTTTGGGCTGCGGGAACAGTTTCGACAAACTGCCCATGTCCAGCGCCACCGCCGAAGGCGCCACGGTTGGCTGGCCGAGGTTGGCCTGCATCTGCCGCCCGGGGTGGTTGATCTGCATCCAGAACTGCGCGCCCCCGGCGCGACCGGCTTCGGCCCATTGGCGAAAGCGTTGCAACGGCTGGCTGTCATCGAGCATCACGCCGCCTGGGCCGGTCATGGCGCTGGGGTCGACCATGACGTTGCCGGTCAGTAGCAAGCCAGCGCCGCCTTCGGCCCAGGCCTGATACAGGCGCAGCAACTGATCGGAAGGGATCTGGTCCTGATCGGCGAGGTTTTCTTCCATGGCCGCCTTGGCGATGCGGTTGGGTATGACACTGCCATTGGGCAGTTGCAGGGGCTGGAAGGGCGTCATGCGGTGTTCTCCAAAGGTAGCGCCGGGCGTCGGGCGGGTTGGGTTTTGGAGAAGGCTAAGGTTAAAGTAAACCTTAAGGTCAACAGAGAATTTCACCCCGCATGAAAATTGGCGAACTGGCCCGCCGCACGGGCCTCAGCGCATCACGCATCCGTTTCTATGAAGCCAGCGGGCTGATCGAGGCCCGGCGCCTGGGCAACGGCTATCGGGACTACCCGGAGCAGGTGGTGAGGTCGCTGGAGATCATCACCTGCGGGCAGCAGGCAGGGTTCAGCCTGGAGGAGATGCGCAATCTGACCAACGCTTCAGGCGACGGCGCGGCGCGGCACGATCGGCTGCTGGCAAGCCTCAAGCACAAGGTGGCCGAGATCGAGGCGATGCAGTTGCGCCTGGCGCAGAACCGCGCGCAATTACTGGCGGTGATTGCCGGCATGCAGAGCAAGCCCCAGGGCATGGATTGCGATGAAAATGCCCAGCGCCTGATTGCCGGGTGGCAAGAAGGGTAGCTGACTACCGGGCTTGCTTTGCCATGTTCAGGTTTCGGCACTGTACCTCGGCATCCGCCTTGCTCGGGTAGCTGGGTTTGAGCCGCTCCTTTTCCTGATTGTCATAAATATCGAAACCACCGCATACGGTCGCCGCGTAGTCACGGGTGCCGATGCGCAGCGACTGCTTTTCGATGGGCACCGCCGGAACGATAACGAATCTTGGTTGCATGTTTCGTGCCTCCCCAGGCAGAGACCTAAGTATTAGTCGGGCCGTTGCTAGCCTTCAAGGCGGCTCATGAAGAAAAGATTGCAGCCCCCGGCCCTGCGATCTGTCATCAAATGAAAACCCGCTGTCGCCCGATGCGAAGCACCCCGCACCCCGAGCGCTTACATTCCAATTACCCAGAACTGACGCCCTGCGTCCAGATCGATGATTGGAGAGACAAGCATGTCCAAAGTCGTACGTTTCCATCAGACCGGTGGCCCGGAAGTGCTGCGCTACGAGGATGCCGAGGTCGGTGAGCCCGGCCCGGGCCAGGTGCGCCTGCGTCAGGTGGCGGTCGGCCTGAACTACGCCGATACCTATTTCCGCAATGGCACCTACCCGATCCCGCTGCCCAATGGCATTGGCGTGGAAGCCTCCGGCGTGGTGCAGGCGGTAGGTGAGGGCGTGTCCCAGGTAGCGGTGGGTGACCGGGTCACCTACACCGGCTTCCTCAACACCCTCGGCGCGTATTGCACCGAGCGCCTGATCCCCGCCGCGGCGCTGATCAAACTGCCGGAAACCATTGCCTTCGAGACCGCCGCCGCCATGACCATGCGCGGCCTGACCGCGGCCTACCTGATGCGCCGGCTGTACGACTTCAAGCCCGGCGACACCGTGCTGCTGCATGCCGCCGCAGGTGGCGTCGGCCTGATCGTCGCGCAGTGGGCAAGGTTGCTGGGGCTGAACGTGATCGGCACGGTGTCCACCGAGGCCAAGGCCGAGGTTGCCCGCGCCCATGGCTGCAACCAGATCATCAACTACAGCGTCGAGGACGTGGCCAGCCGTGTGCGTGAGCTCACCGATGGCGTCGGCGTCAACGTGGTGTTCGACAGCGTTGGCAAGAACACCTTCATGGGCTCGCTCGATTCGCTCAAGCGCCGTGGCCTGATGGTCTGCGTCGGTACCGCCTCCGGCACCATCCCGCCGTTCGACCCACAGTTGCTGGCGATCAAAGGCTCGCTGCAGCTGACCCGCCCGGCACTGGCCGACTTCATTGCCGACCCTGCGGAAAAGGCCGACCTGGCCGGCGAGCTGTTCGACCATGTCAGCAGCGGCCGCATCCGCATCGAAATCAACCAGCACTATGCCCTGCAGGACGCCGTCCAGGCCCATCGTGATCTGGAAGCGCGCAAGACCACCGGCTCGTCGATCTTCGTCATCTGAAGAGGGCAACAGCATGCACATCGAACAACTGACCTGTGCGATCGGCGCCGAAATCAGCGGCGTCAACCTGGCTGACGCGATCCACGATGACGACCTGTTCGAGCAGCTGCGCGCGCAGCTGCTCAAGCACCGAGTGCTGTTCCTGCGTGACCAGCACTTCAGCCGTGCCGAACACGTGGCCTTTGCCCGGCGCTTTGGTGACCTTGAGGACCACCCGGTGGCCGGCAGCGACCCGCAACACCCGGGCCTGGTGCAGATCTACAAGCGCCCTGACCAGCCCAACGACCGTTATGAAAACGCCTGGCACACCGACGCCACCTGGCGCGAGGCACCGCCCATGGGCTGCGTGCTGCGCTGCGTCGAGTGCCCGCCGGTGGGCGGCGACACGATGTGGGCGAACATGGTGCTGGCCTATGAAAACCTGCCGAGTGATGTGAAGGCGAAGATCGAAGGCCTGCGCGCACGCCACAGCATCGAAGCCAGCTTCGGCGCCGCCATGCCGATCGAAAAGCGCCTGGCACTCAAGGCGCAGTTCCCGGATGCCGAGCACCCGGTGGTGCGCACGCACCCGGACACCGGTGAGCAGGTGCTGTTCGTCAACGCTTTCACTACCCACTTCAGCAATTACCACACGCCCCAGCGTGTGCGTTTCGGCCAGGACGCCAACCCCGGCGCCGCCGACCTGCTGCGCTACCTGGTCAGCCAGGCCTACCTGCCCGAGTACCAGGTGCGCTGGCGCTGGAAGCCCAACAGCGTGGCCATCTGGGACAACCGCAGCACCCAGCATTACGCGGTCATGGACTACCCGCCGTGCCATCGCAAGATGGAGCGTGCGGGGATCAAGGGCAGCCGCACCTTCTGAGTCATCCGCCGTACACACACGTACGGCGCACAGCACAATAACAATAGCGAGGACTACTGCATGCAATTCTTCGACGATTCGTTGCACCCGGAAAACATGGAAAAGGTGGTGATCACCGTCGCCCCGTATGGCCCGGAGTGGATGCCCGAGGACTTCCCCGAAGACATTCCGCTGACCATGGACGAGCAGGTGCAGAAGGCGGTCGATTGCTATGAAGCCGGCGCCACCGTGTTGCACCTGCATGTGCGCGAACTGGACGGCAAGGGCTCCAAGCGCCTGTCCAAGTTCAACGAGCTGATTGCCGGCGTGCGCGAAGCCGTGCCAGACATGATCATCCAGGTCGGCGGCTCGATTTCCTTTGCCCCCGAGGGCGAAGGCGAGGCGGCCAAGTGGCTGTCCGACGACACCCGGCACATGCTCGCCGAACTGACCCCACGCCCTGACCAGGTGACCGTGGCGATCAACACCACGCAGATGAACATCATGGAGCTGCTGTATCCGGAATATCTGGAAGGCACCTCCCTGGCCCACCCGGCGATCCACGCTGCCTACAGCGAGATGACCGTGCCCGCCGGCCCGGCCTGGGTCCGCGAACACCTGCGCCGCTTGCAGGCAAGTGGCATCCAGCCGCACTTCCAGCTGACCGGCATGCATGCCCTGGAAACCCTTGAGCGCATCGTTCGCCGTGGCGACTACATGGGCCCGCTGAACCTGACCTGGATCGGTATCGGTGGCGGTTTCGACGGCCCCAACCCGTTCAACTTCTTCAACTTCATCCACCGCGCGCCGGATGGTTGCACGCTGACTGCCGAATCGCTGCTCAAGAACGTGCTGCCGTTCAACACCATGGCCCTGGCCATGGGCCTGCATCCACGCTGCGGCAACGAAGACACCATCATCGACCAGCACGGCAAGCGCTTCGGCTCGGTGCAGCAGATCCAGCAGACCGTACGTGTGGCCCATGAACTGGGCCGTGAAGTGGCCAACGGCAAAGAGGCCCGGGCCATCTACCGCATTGGCGAGCAGTACAGCAGCATCGAACAGACCCTCAAGGCCAACGGCATGGCGCCCAATCGCCAGCCGGGGCAAAAGGGCGTGCCGCAGCGGGCCTGATAGCAGGTCCGGCCCTATCGCCGGCTTGTCGTGGCGACAAACCGCGGCGATAGGGCCAGAACAAGCAGTAAAGCTTTTGGCTGTTACCCATAACAACAAGAACATCACCCACGCCAGATACTCCGAGGAGGCACCATGGCCACCTATCTCGCCAGTGCCGAAGCACCCGGCACCGACACCGCGCTCAGCGTGCCCCGGCGTTACGCCTGGGTCGTCTTCGCCCTGACCTTCGGCCTGTTGATTTCCGACTACATGTCGCGCCAGGTGCTCAACGCCGTCTTCCCGCTGCTCAAGGGTGAATGGGCCCTGAGCGACAGCCAGCTCGGCCTGCTCAGTGGCATCGTCGCGCTGATGGTCGGCCTGCTGACCTTTCCGTTGTCATTGCTGGCGGACCGTTTCGGCCGGGTACGCAGCCTGGTGCTGATGGCCGTGCTGTGGAGCCTGGCGACCCTGGGCTGCGCCCTGGCGGAAAACTACCCGCAGATGTTCATTGCCCGCTTCCTGGTGGGTGTCGGCGAGGCCGCCTATGGCAGCGTTGGCATCGCTGTGGTGGTGGCGGTATTCCCCCGTGACATGCGCTCGACCCTGGCCGGCGCGTTCATGGCCGGTGGCATGTTCGGCTCGGTGCTGGGCATGGCCCTGGGCGGCGTGCTGGCCCAGCACCTGGGCTGGCGCTGGGCGTTCGCCGGCATGGCCCTGTTCGGCCTGGTGCTGGCGCTGCTTTACCCGCTGATCGTCAAGGAAGCGCGCATCACCCCCACATGCGCCAAACAGGCCCAGGTCAAGGCCAGCCACCCGCTGCGCACCTTGTATGGCTCGCGCTCGGTGATCGGTGCTTACATCGGCAGTGGCCTGCAACTGTTCGTCGGTGGCACGGTCATCGTCTGGATGCCCAGCTACCTCAACCGTTACTACGCCATGGGCACTGATCGCGCCGGCGCAATTGCTGCGGTCATCGTGTTGTGCAGCGGCATCGGCACGATCCTCTGCGCGATGCTCTGTGACCGCCTGGGCCGCCAGCGCCCGGACCGCAAGATCAGCCTGGCCATCGGCTATTGCCTGGGCAGCTGCCTGCTGTTGTCGGTGGCCTTCGCGCTGCCGGCAGGTACCGCGCAACTGGTGCTGATCTGCCTGGGCATGATGATCGCCGTCGGCACCAACGGCCCGTCCAGCGCCATGGTCGCCAACCTGACCCACGCCGCCGTGCATGGCACGGCGTTCGCCACCCTGACCCTGGCCAACAACCTGCTGGGCCTGGCGACCGGCCCGCTGATTACCGGCCGGGTATCCGACCTGATCGGTCTGCACGCCGCGTTCCAGCTGGTGCCGCTGGTGAGCATCGGCGCCGCCGCCGTGTTCTTCATTGCCAAACGCCATTACCACAGCGACATGGAACGTCTGCAAGCATCGGTCAGCCGTACCGAGGAGTTGAGTTCGTGAAACAGACGTTGTCCGTCGAAGTGTTCTTCGATTTCATTTGCCCGTGGTGCCTGATCGGCCAGCGCCAGTTGCAGGCCGCCCTGTTGCTGCTGCAGCGCGAGCAGCCGCAGGTTGAAGTGACCCAGCAGTGGCAGGGCGTGCAACTGCTGCCTGGCCTGCCCGCCGGTGGCTTGCCTTTCCACGCGTTCTATGTGCAGCGGCTGGGCAGCGAACAGGCCGTTCGCGAGCGCCAGGCGCAGGTGCGTGCTGCGGCCAGCGTGGTCGGTGAAGATATCGACTTCACGCGTATCCGCCGCATGCCCAATACCGCCAATGCCCACCGCTTGCTGCAACGTGCATCCGGCCTGCTCAGCGCCAGGCGGCTTGAAACCCTGCTGGCGCAGCTGTTCATTGCCTACTTCCATCAGGGGCGCGACCTGGGCGACAACCGGGTACTGCTCGCGATTGCCCAGTCCTGCGGACTGCAGGTGGCACAAGTGGTCGATTGCCTGCGCGACGATGGCAGCCCGTTCCTTGGCGGCGCCGGGCGCGCGGGCAGCGCGGTGCCGTGTTTCCGCTTCAATGGGGGCCGCCTGATCCCCGGCGCGCAACCTGCCGAAGTGCTGTTCGCCGCCATGCGTGAAGCCCTGCAGATACAGGTGCCGGCATGAGCCGGCGGATCGCCCTGGCCGCGAGCCAGGTGCCCGAGCGCAACGGGCGTGTGCTGGTGGAGAGCCACGGCAAGAGCCTGGCCGTGTTCAATGTGGCCGATACCCTTTACGCCATCGACGACAGTTGCCCGCACCAGGGCGCCTCGCTGTGCGGCGGGCGCCTGGAGGGGCGGGTCATCCAGTGCTGCGCCCATGGCCTGCGCTTTGACCTGGCCAGCGGCTACCTGCTCAATTCCACCGCGCTGAAGGTCAACAGCTACCCGGTCGAGTGTCAGGGCCAGCAGGTGTTCATCGTGCTGAATGACGAGGAGGGCGGGCAATGAGCACGCTGGCTATAACGGCGGCACAACACCGCATTCGTGCATTGGCCCCAGGCGTTGCGGTCAGCCTGATCGTGGGCGCGGCGGCGAGCTTTCTGAGCGAGCATTATGCAGCCCCGGTCATGCTGTTTGCCTTGCTGCTGGGCATGGCCCTGAACTTCCTTGCCGTCGATGGGCCGTGCAAGGCCGGTATCGAGTTCACCGCCCGCGGGGTGCTGCGCCTGGGCGTGGCTCTGCTGGGCATGCGCATTACCCTGGACCAGATCGCCAGCCTTGGCTGGAAACCTGTAGTACTGGTGATCACGCTGGTGGCGGTGACCATCGTGGTCTCGGTGATTGCAGCAAAGGCCTTGGGCTTTTCCCGCTTGTTCGGCCTGTTGACCGGCGGTGCCACGGCCATCTGCGGCGCCTCGGCGGCGTTGGCGCTGGCGGCAGCGTTGCCCCAGCACCCGCGCAAGGAGCACGCCACGTTGTTCACGGTCATTGGCGTATCGGCGTTGTCGACCCTGGCGATGATCCTCTACCCGATGATTGCCAATTGGCTGCACCTGCCGCCGGGGCAGGCTGGCGTATTCCTGGGTGCCACCATCCACGATGTGGCCCAGGTGGTCGGCGCCGGTTACAGCATGTCCACCGAAACCGGCGACATCGCCACGGTGGTCAAGCTGATGCGCGTGGCCATGCTGCTGCCGGTGATTGTCTGCGCGGCGATGATCACCCGCCGCCAGGGCCTGGATGCCGGTGGCCAGCGTCCGCCGTTGCTGCCGTGGTTCGCCGTCGGCTTTGTGCTGCTGGCCTGCGTCAACAGCACGGGGTGGGTATCTGCGGCGGTGCAGGGCGGTATCAATGACCTGTCCCGTGGCTGCCTGGTGGTGGCGATCAGTGCACTGGGCATGAAGACCCAGCTCAAGGCCTTGGCGTCCGTGGGGCTCAAGCCCATCGCGCTGATGGTGGGTGAAAGCGTGTTCCTGGTGCTGCTGGTACTGGCCCTGATGCACTGGGGCCTTTAAGGCGCCTGTTCGGCATGCTGCGCCCGCCAGCTGGCGGGCGGCATGCCGAACTGGGCGATGAACCAGCGGGTGAATGAACTGGGCATCGAGTAACCGAGCATGTCGGCGATGCGCCCCAGCGAATAGCTGGGGTTTTCCAGGTAACGCATCACCAGGTCGCGGCGCACGTTGTTGATCATGTCCTTGAACGTCAGCCCTTCTTCTTCCAGGCGCCGTTGCAGCGTGCGCACATTCATGCCCTGGGTCTGCGCCACCTGTTCGATGGTGGCGCGGCCCATGGGCAGCAGCAGGTAGATGGTCTTGCGCAGCTCCAGCTCCAGTGACGGCGTGCCACCGGCCGGCAGAGTGTCCAGGTAGCGCCGTGCCAGGCGTGCCATGGCCTCGTTGGCCTGGGGGCTGGCGCTGTCGAGGTCGGCGGCGGGGCAGACGATGCCGTTGAACTCGCTGCCGAACACCAGCGTGCAGCCGAAGATGCGCCGGTGGACGGCCAGGTCGGCCGGCGCGGCATGGGTGAAGTTGGCGCTGATCGGGTGCCACTGGGCACCCAGCAGCGCCGCGCACAGGCGCAGCATCACGCCGATGGCAAGCTCCGTGGCCTGGCGGCTGCACGGCGCCCGCTCGTTGATCACTTCCTCACGAATAATGACCGTCTTGCCGGCTTCCTCGACATGGATGGCCAGTGCATCGTTGAGCAGATGACGATACTGCACGATCACTTGCAGGGTATCGCGCAGGTTGCGCTGGTGGCTGAGCAGCAGGCTGATCTCGCCGAAATCCGAGAGCTGGCGCGATTCGGCCATGCGCAAGCCAAAGGTATCGCAGCCGCTGACACGGGCCGACTCTTCCAGCAGGGTAATCACGTTGGCTGCCGGAATCCGCCGGTTGGGGTCTTCGAGCATTGCAGCGCTAAGGCCCACCTGGGCGAGCAGGGCGTTAGGGTTCAGGCCCACGTGGCGGGACACTTCGAGGTAGTTGGTCAGGCTGGCGGCACGGACTAGGGCTGGCATTTTTATTGTTTTCCGTCAGGCGGTCTGTGATTTATAGCCTGCGTGTCATCAATTGAGAAGCACAAGCCCGAAACATCAGCTTGTCATCAAATGAAAAGTCACTGACGCGCAATGTGAAGCACCCGTCGAGCCCCCTCTTTACTGTGAACCTCGTACCCGATCCAAGCCGAGGTCCTGACGTGGAAAAACTGCAAACCACCGCCACCGTGCTGATCATCCCTGGCCTGCGCGAGCATGTCAGCGAGCATTGGCAAACCCTGCTTGAAGCGCGCCTGGCCAAGGTCCGCAGCGTGCCACCGCTGCAGGTCGACGGGCTTAGCTGCAACGCCCGTGTCGAAGCTATCCAGCGCGAGCTGGAACAGATCGACGGCGAGGTGGTGCTGGTGGCGCACAGCGCTGGCGTGTTGATGGTGGCCCACTGGGCGGCCCGCTATCAGCGGCCGATCAAAGGCGCCTTGCTGGCCGCACCGCCCGACTTGCACGCCCAGTGGCCGGCTCATTACCCCAGCCCGCAAAGCCTCGCCGAGCAGGGTTGGTCGCCGTTGCCGATGGCACCGCTGCCGTTCCCCAGCATCGTCGCCGCCAGCAGTAACGACCACCTCGCCAGCTTCGATGCAGCAGGTGGCATGGCGCAAGCCTGGGGCAGCGAGCTGGTCGCCCTGGGGCCGGTCGGCCACCTCAACCCGGCAGCCGGGTTTGGCCCCTGGCCGCTGGCTGAAAACCTGATTCGTCGCCTGGACCACTGATCTGCCAACCCCGCACGGATGCCCAAGCCAAGCCCGCAGATGACGGGCGGCCATGAACAACAAGAACAATAAGTGGAGTCATCGCAATGCCAGAACACCGCATTCACCGTGCTGTGAAACCACAGCGCTGCCTGCTCGCCTGCGCCATCAGCCTGCTCAGCCTGCCCGGCGCGCAAGCCTTCGAAGTCACCACCGGTAGCGAAGACTGGGCCGTGCGCTTCGACAACACGGTCAAGTACAACTATGGCGTGCGCACCGAAAGCGCCGACAAACGCCTGCTCGGCACGCCCAACAGCAACGACGGTGACTACAACTTCCGCAAGGCTGGCACCACGGTCACCAACCGGGTCGACCTGCTGACCGAGCTGGACGTGGTCTACCAGGGCAACACCGGCTTTCGCGTCAGCACCGCCAGCTGGTACGACAAGGCTTATGACAACACCGGTTCCAACAGCAACCCGTTCGTCAACGGCAACGGTGACCAGTCCGGCATCAACCCCAGCCTCAATGGCCTGCCGGGCACGGGTGTGCCGCTGGGCAGCCCGCACCTGAGCAACTATGCCCAGCGTTACTACAGCGGCCCGTCCGGTGAAGTGCTGGATGCCTTCGTGTTCTTCAGCCGCGATGTGGGCGAGCAATCGCAAGTCAGCGCCAAAGTCGGCCAGCACAACCTGTTCTGGGGTGAAACCCTGCTCAACCCGGTGCACTCGCTGAGCTACGGCCAGTCCGGGCTGGACCTGGCCAAGCTGGCGGCCTCGCCGGGCACCGAAGCCAAGGAGCTGTTCGTCCCGCGCAACCAGTTGTCCACGTCGTTCATGGTCAACCCCGAACTGACCTTGGGCGCCCAGTATTTCTTTGACTGGGATGCCGCGCGCCTGCCAGAGGCCGGTACCTTCTATGGCGGCTCCGACGTGGTGGGCGAGGGCGCCGAGAGCTTCCTGCTCGGCCACACCGGTACCCCCGGGCTGATCCCGGTGCGCGGCGCGCTCACCACCATCCGCCGTGGCGACGACCTGACCCCGCGCAACAGCGGCGACTGGGGCGTCATGGCCAAGTGGTCGCCCGAGTGGCTTGGCGGCACGCTGGGCTTTTACTACCGCAAGACTTCCGAGATCCTGCCCCAGGCCTGGCTCGACGCACGCGGCATGACCGTGGCCCGGGGGCCGTTCGGCAACCCGCCAGGCGGCCGCCAGGGTGCGGTCGGCAACCTGTACAACTCGCTGCAGAGCACCACGTACCAGTTTGCCTATTCCGACGACATCGACATCTATGGCCTGAGCCTGTCCAAGGACATCGGCGGCATCAGCGTCGGCAGCGACCTCAACATTCGCCAGCACATGCCCCTGGCGAGTATCCCGGCCATCGTCAGCGCCCCCGGCACCGCTGGCCTGGGCGGCGGCTTCGGCCTGCTGCCACCACGCCTGGCCAGCAGCGGGGTGATCTACGACGTACCCAAGGACGGCGACAGCCTGAGCGCCACCGGTGAAACCCTGCACTGGACCCTCAACGGCCTGATGACCATCGGCAACACGCCGCTGTTCGACTCGGCAACCCTGCTCGGCGAGCTGTTCTACAGCAACCTGCTCAAGCTCGATGGCCACAACGAGGCCCTGTACAAGGGCAAGAGCAGCTACCGCGGCATCGACCAGCCGACCCGTGACAACTGGGGTATCGCTGTGAACTTCACCCCCACCTGGTTCCAGGTGATGCCAGGTGTCGACATGAGCATGCCGCTGTCGGTCAACGTCGGCATCGACGGCGTGTCGCCCGTGCAGGGCGGCGGTGCCAAGGACACCGGCAACTATGCGGTCGGCGTCAGCGCTGCCATCTACAACCAGTACTTCGTCGACCTCAAGTACGTCGACAGCTTCGGCAAGACCCAGTCCTGCAAGGATGGCCAGACCGACGGCAGCACGCCGAACGCCCTCGACGGCGAACAGGACTACACCTGCTACGGCGGCGGCTACGCCTCCTTCTCCGGCGGTGGTGCCACCACCGAAGACCGTGGCGCCCTGTACCTGACCCTCAAGACCACGTTCTGAGACCTGTCCCCCACAGACTTCACAGGAAAACAACAATCATGAACTACGTGAAAACCCTGTTGGCCACCTGCCTGTCGCTGGCTGCCCTCAACGCCGCCCACGCCGCGGTATCCCCTGACCAGGCTGCCAAGCTGGGCAAGAACCTGACCACCCTGGGCGCGGAAAAGGCCGCCAATGCCGATGGCTCGATCCCGGCCTACCAGGGCGGCCTGCTGACGCCTCCGGCCGGCTACCAGAGCGGCGCCAGCATGCGCCCCGACCCGTTCGCCAGCGAGAAACCGCTGCTGGTCATCGATGGCAAGAACGCCGAGCAGTACAAGGGCCAGCTGACGGCCACCACCCTTGAACTGCTTAAACGCTTCCCGACCATGCGTGTCGATGTCTACCCGACCCACCGCAGCGTGGCACTGCCACAGGCGGTGCTGGACAACACCCTGAAGAACGCCACCGGCGCCAAGAGCCAGGAGGGCGGCACTGCGGTGGACAACGTGCTGCCGGGCATCCCGTTCCCGATCCCGCAGAACGGCGCCGAGGCGATGTGGAACTTCCTGCTGCGCTACCAGGGCGTGAGCATGACCGCCAAATACGACTCGTGGAACGTCGACGCGGCGGGCAAGCCCACGCTGTCGACCACCGGCCAGGCCAACATCAGCTACCCGATCTACGAAGACATGAACAAGCCGATCGGCGCCAAGGACACCTACTACCAGATGAAACTGGTGTACACCGGCCCCGCCCGCCGCGCCGGTGAAGCGATGATGTTGCGCGATGCCGCCAACCCGCTGGTGCAGCCGCGCAGCGCCTGGCAGTACCTGCCTGGGCAGCGCCGGGTCAAGCTGGCCCCGAACCTGGCCTACGACACGCCCAACCCAGGCACCTCGGGCTCCGGCACCTACGATGACGTGTTCGTCTTCAACGGCGCCCTGGACCGCTACGACTGGACCTTGGTCGGCAAGCAGGAAATGTACGTGCCGTACAACACCTACCAGCTGACCTACAACACCGACGTCAAGCAGCTGATCACCCCCAATCACCTCGCTCCGCAGTTCGTGCGCTGGGAAAAACATCGCGTGTGGGTAGTGGAAGGCAAGCTCAAGGACGGTGCGCGGCACATCTACCACAAGCGCCGCTTCTACCTCGACGAGGACAGCTGGGTGGCCCTGGCTTCCGACCAGTATGACGCCCGCGGCCAGCTGTACCGTGGCTCGTTCGCCTTCCTGACCCAGAGCTACGACAAGCAGACCCCGGATGCCACGCCATTCATGATCTACGACCTGGTCGGTGGCACCTACAACCTCAACGGCGTGGTCGGCGCCTACGGCGGCATCCGCTACATCGACCCGCTGTCCAAGGCCCAGTGGTCGCCTGAATCGCTGGCCGGCAATGGCATTCGCTGAGCGCATGGCGCAGAGGTAGGCAATGTCTGTCTTCAAACGATGCAGCGTGGCGATGCTGCTCTGGGGCGCGCTGCAAGGCGCGGCCCAGGCGGCGCCTTTCACCGACGTGCTGGACCTGCCGGCGATGCCCAGTGCATTGGCCGCAGCCAGTGCGCTGCGTGATGTGACCCAGGCCGGTGCGCGCCTGGTGGCGGTGGGCCCGCGCGGGCACATTGTGTATTCCGACGACCATGGCGCGCACTGGCAGCAGGCCCAGGTGCCGGTCAGCGCCGACCTCAACGCGGTCAGCTTCCCCACTGCCGAGCACGGCTGGGCAGTGGGCAATGACGGTGTGGTGTTGCACAGCCGTGACGGCGGCCAGCACTGGCAAAAGCAGCTCGATGGCCGAGCACTGGCCGACGGCACCGACAGCACCTTGCTCGATGTGTGGTTCAGCGATGACCAGCACGGCTATGCCGTGGGCCTGTTCAACCTGCTGTTGCGCACCGAGGACGGTGGCCAGCACTGGTTGCCGTGGCAGGACCACAGCGACAACCCGCAAGGCCTGCACTTGACCAGCCTGGCGCCAGTCGGTGACGCGCTGTACATCACTGGCGAGCAGGGCCTGCTGCTCAAGCTGGATACCGCCAGTCAACGCTTCGAGCAGGTACCCACGCCGTATGCCGGCACCTTGTTCGGTGCCGTCGGCAAACCCGGCCTGCTGCTGATCTACGGCTTGCGCGGCAATGCCTACCGCAGCAGTGACGGCGGCCAGCAATGGCAACCGGTCAGCAGCGGGGTGAAGACCAGCCTCACGGCGGCCAGCCTTGGCGCAGGCGGCGAGGTCTGGCTGGCCAGCCAGGCCGGCGACCTGCTGCTCAGCCGCGACGGCGGCGCCAGCTTCAGCCCGCAGCCACAAGCCACGCGTGGCCCGGTGACCGCGCTTGCCGACGACGCCGGTACCGGCCTGGTACTGGTGGGCGAGCGGGGCGTGCGTACCTTCGACGAGAGAAGACCCTGATGGCCGATATCCGCCAAGACCCACTGCCGGTGATCCACAACCTCGCCGACTTCGACCCGCGTTCGGGCAATCGCCTGGAGCGCCTGGTGTTCAACCACCGCCTGGCCTTCGTGCTGTGCATGCTGCTGACCACCCTGGTGCTCGGCTACATGGCACTGACCCGCCTGGAGCTGCGCCCCAGCTTCGAGAAAATGCTGCCGCAGAGCCACCCCTACATCCAGAACTACCTGGCAAACCGCCAGTCGCTGCGCGGCCTTGGCAACTCGGTGCGGGTGGTGGTGGAGAACACCCGCGGCGACATCTTCGACCCCGACTACCTGCAGACCCTGCGCCAGATCAACGACGAGCTGTTTCTCAGCGACGGTGTCGACCGTGCCTGGATGAAGTCGCTGTGGAGCCCGGCGGTGCGCTGGACCGAGGTCACCGAAGAAGGCTTCCAGGGCGGCCCGGTGATGCCTGACGGCTACCAGGGCGGCGCCGCCGACATCGAGCAGCTGCGCCAGAACATCGAGCGCGCCAATATCGTCGGCAGCCTGGTGGCCCGCGACTTCAAGTCGAGCATGCTGATCGTGCCGCTGCTGGACCAGGATTCGGCCACCGGCAAAGGCATCGACTACCACGCCTTCTCGCAAAAGCTCGAACACCTGCGCAGCCAGTACCAGGCCAGCGGCCAGTACCAGATCCACGTGATCGGTTTCGCCAAGCTGATGGGCGACCTGATCGACGGGCTGATCCAGGTAATGGCGTTCTTTGCCCTGGCCGTGGTCACCAGCCTGGTGATCATCTACCTGTACACCCGCTGCGTGCGCAGCACCTTGCTGGTGGTGCTGTGTTCGCTGACCGCGGTGGTCTGGCAGCTGGGCATCGTTGCCTGGCTGGGTTATGCCATCGACCCGTACTCGATCCTGGTGCCGTTCCTGATCTTCGCCATCGGCGTGTCCCACGCCGCGCAGAAGATGAACGGCATCCTCCAGGACATCGGCCGTGGTACCCACCGGCAGATCGCCGCACGCTACACCTTCCGCCGCCTGTTCGTGGCCGGGGTCACTGCGCTGCTGGCGGACGCGGTGGGCTTTGCCGTGCTGATGCTGATCGATATCCCGGTGATCCAGGACCTGGCCATCACCGCCAGCATCGGTGTGGCGGTGCTGATCTTCACCTCGCTGCTGCTGATGCCGGTGGCGCTGTCGTATGTCGGCGTTGGCCGCAAGGCCGCCGAGCGCGCCTTGTACATCGATGCCCGTGCGGCGCAGCACCGTGGCTTTGGCCGCTTGTGGGACCTGCTCGACCGCTTTACCGAACGCAAGTGGGCCACGGGCGCCTTGCTGGTGGCCGTGGCCCTTAGCGCCGTCGGTGTGTGGGGCAGCCTGCAGCTGAAGATCGGCGACCTCGACAGCGGTGCCCCGGAGCTGCGCGCCGACTCGCGCTACAACCGCGACAACGCCTTCATCACCAGCCACTACGCGCTGAGCAGCGACACCTTCGCGGTGATGGTCAAGACGCCCGCCGAAGGCTGCCTGCGCTACCAGACGCTGGTGCTGGCCGACCGCCTGGCCTGGGAGCTGCAACAGCTGCCCGGGGTACAGACCACGTTGTCGCTGGCCAACGCAGTGCGCCAGATCACCGCCGGCACCTACGAGGGCAACCCGCGCCTGAACAGCCTGCAGCGCAACCAGGACGTGCTCAACTACGCGGCCCAGCAGGCCTCGGTCAACACCCCGGAGCTGTTCAACAACGACTGTTCGCTGATGCCGGTGATCGCCTACCTCAAGGACCACCGTGCCGACACCCTGGCGCAAGTTGCCGCCACCGCCGAGCGCTTCGCCCAGGCCAACAGTGGCGACGATCACCAGTTCCTGCTGGCCGCCGGCAGCGCCGGTATCGAGGCCGCGACCAATATCGTCGTGCGCGAGGCCAACCACCGCATGCTGTTGCTGGTGTACCTGGCAGTTACCGTGTTCTGCCTGTTCACCTTCCGCAGCTGGCGCGCCACCCTGGTGGCAATCCTGCCGCTGATGCTCACCTCACTGCTGTGCGAAGCGCTGATGGTGGCGATGGGCATCGGTGTCAAGGTCGCCACCTTGCCGGTGATCGCCCTGGGTGTCGGCATTGGCGTCGACTACGCGTTGTACCTGCTCAGCGTGCAGCTGCATCACCAGCGTGCCGGCCTGCCGCTGGCCCAGGCCTACCAGAAGGCCGTGGCCTTCACCGGGCGCGTGGTCGGCCTGGTGGGCATCACCCTGGCCGCTGGCGTGGTCGGTTGGGCCTGGTCGCCCATCAAGTTCCAGGCCGACATGGGCCTGCTGCTGACCTTCATGTTCCTCTGGAACATGCTCGGCGCGCTGGTGCTGATCCCGGCGCTGTCGCACTTCCTCTTGCGTGGCCATGGCGCCCCGGCGGCAAGCCGGGCCCGTGCCGCGTCACGTTCGTCAACCCAAGAAACCGAGTGTTCGCCTCATGTCTGATTACCTTCCGCCACTGCGCGACATGGATTTCCTGTTCAACGAAGTGTTCGATATCCCGGCCTGGTGGGCGCAGACCCCGGCGCTGGCCGAGCAGGTCGATGCCGACACCGCCCGGGCCGTGCTCGAGCAGGCCGGCAAGCTGATTGCCGACGTGGTGGCGCCGCTCAACCGCAGTGGTGACGAGCAGGGTTGCCGTTGGGAAAACGGCCGCGTAATCACCCCGGATGGCTTTGCCGACGCCTACCGGGCGTTTGCCGAAGATGGCTGGGTGGGTGTGGCCGGCGCCCCGGAATATGGCGGCATGGGCATGCCGAAAGTGATCGGCGCCCAGCTCGAAGAAATGCTCAACGCGGCCAACCTGTCGTTCGGCCTGTACCCGATGCTCACCGCAGGCGCCTGCCTGTCACTGCTCAACCACGCCAGCGAGCCGCTCAAGGCGCGTTACCTGCCACCGATGTATGAAGGGCGCTGGACGGGCTCGATGTGCCTGACCGAGCCGCACTGCGGTACTGACCTGGGCCTGCTGCGCACCCGTGCCGAACCGTCGGCCGATGGCCGCTACCGGGTCAGCGGCACCAAGATCTTCATCACCGGCGGTGAGCAGGACCTGAGCGAGAACATCATCCATCTGGTGCTGGCCCGTTTGCCTGACGCACCTGCTGGGGCCAAGGGTATTTCCCTGTTCCTGGTGCCGAAAGTGCTGGTCGACGATGATGGCGCGCTGGGCGAGGCCAATGCTGTCAGTTGTGGCTCGATCGAGCACAAGATGGGCATCAAGGCCTCGGCCACCTGCGTGATGAACTTCGACGGCGCCATCGGTTACCTGGTCGGCGAACCGAACAAGGGCCTCAATGCCATGTTCACCATGATGAACTACGAGCGCCTGGGCGTGGGTATCCAGGGCCTGGCCCTGGGCGAGCGCTCCTACCAGAACGCCATCGCCTATGCCCGCGACCGTCAGCAGGGCCGCGCCCCGACCGGCGCCGAGGCGCCCGGGCAGGCCGCCGACCCGATCGTCGTGCACCCGGATGTGCGGCGCATGCTGCTGACCATGAAGGCCCTGAACGAAGGCGGGCGGGCATTTTCCACCTACGTGGCGCTGCAACTGGACCTGGCCAAGTACAGCGAGGATGCCGACGCACGTCGCCTGGCCGAGGCCAAGGTGGCCTTGCTGACCCCGGTGGCCAAGGCTTTCCTCACCGACATGGGCCTGGAAACCACGGTGCATGGCCAGCAGGTGTTCGGTGGCCACGGTTACATCCGCGAATGGGGCCAGGAACAGCTGATTCGCGATTGCCGCATTACCCAGATCTACGAAGGCGCCAACGGCATCCAGGCCCTCGACCTGGTGGGGCGCAAGCTGCTGGGCGATGGCGGCCAGGCGTACCGCCTGCTGTCGACGGAGATCCGCACCTTCGCCGAGGCGCTGACCGCCGAATTCGCAGCTCCGCTGTTGGCGGCGCTGAACGAGCTCGATGACCTGACGGCCTGGGTCCTCGACCGCGGCCAGGGCAACCCTCGGGAGATTGGCGCTGCGTCGGTGGAATACCTGCATGCGTTCGGCTACACGCTGTATGCCTACCTGTGGGCACGCATGGCCGAGGTCGCCCTGAACACCGCGCAGCCCGAGCCGTTCCACCAGAGCAAGCTGGCCACCGCACGCTTCTACTTCGCGCGCCTGCTGCCGCGTACACAATCGCTGAGCGCCAGCGTCAAGGCCGGTAGCCACAGCCTTTACCTGCTCGATGCCGACCTGCTGTGAAGGATGCCGCGATGACCACCACCCGTATCATGCCGGCCGCCGAACAGGCCTATGGCTACCCGCTGCTGATCAAGCGCCTGCTGTTGTCGGGCGTGCGTTACCAGCCGAACCAGGAAATCGTCTATGCCGACACGCTGCGCTACAGCTACACGACGCTGATCGAACGCATCCAGCGCCTGGCCAACGTGCTCACCGAGGCCGGGGTCAGGCCAGGCGACACCGTCGCCTTGCTCGACTGGGACAGCCACCGCGCCCTGGAATGTTTCTTCGCCGTGCCGATGCTCGGCGCTGTACTGCACACCGTCAACGTGCGGCTGTCCGCCGAGCAGGTCCGCTACACCATGAACCATGCCGAAGACCGGCTGGTGCTGGTGCATGACGACTTCCTGCCGCTGATGGCGCAGCTGCGCGATGAACTGCCGACCGTGCAAGGCTTCATCCGCCTCAGCGATGGCGCCTGCGACCAGCCGACGCTGCCCACCCTGGGCGAGTACGAGGCGTTGCTGGACGCGGCGGGCACCCGCTTCGACTTCCCCGACTTCGACGAACACTCGCTGGCCACGCTGTTCTACACCACCGGTACCACCGGCCTGCCCAAGGGCGTTTATTTCAGCCATCGCCAACTGGTGCTGCACACCCTGGCCGAGCAGGCCACCCTGGCGGCCTGCGGCGGCGAACCGCTGTTGCGTGAAGGCGATGTGTACATGCCGATCACGCCGATGTTCCATGTGCATGCCTGGGGCGTGCCCTATGTGGCCACGGCGCTGGGCATCAAGCAGGTCTACCCGGGGCGCTACGAGCCCAACCGCCTGGTGCGGCTGTACCGGGAGGAGGGTGTAACCTTCTCGCACTGTGTACCAACCGTGCTGCAGATGATGCTCGACTGCGACGAGGGCCGGCGCACCGACCTGGTCGGCTGGAAGATGCTGCTCGGTGGCAGCGCACTGACCGTGGGGCTGGCGCAGCGCGCGAGCAACCGCGGTATTCGCGTGCACTGCGGCTATGGCATGTCGGAAAGCTGCCCGCTGCTCAGCGTCACCCGCCTGAACGCCCAGGACCTGGCGCTGCCCATGGCCGAGCAGGTGCCGCTGCGCATCAATGCCGGCGTGCCGATCGTGCTGGTGGACCTGCGTATCGTCGATGACGCCGGCAATGACGTGCCACACGATGGCGAGCGCCTGGGTGAAGTGGTGGTGCGCGCGCCATGGTTGACCCAGGGCTACTTCAAGGAACCGGAGCAAGGCGCCGCGCTGTGGCGCAGTGGCTGGCTGCACACCGGTGACCTGGCCTCCGTCGACGCAGGTGGCGTGGTGCGCATCCGCGACCGGATCAAGGATGTGATCAAGACCGGTGGCGAGTGGATCAGCTCGGTCGAACTGGAAAGCCTGATCAGCCAGCACCCGACGGTCGAGGCGGTGGCGGTAGTCGGCGTGCCGGACCCGCAATGGGGCGAGCAGCCGCTGGCACTGCTGGTTTGCCGCGACGGTCGGCAGCTGGATGCGGCGGCGTTGGCCGAGCATCTGCAGCCTTTTGTTGCCAGCGGCCAGCTGAACAAGTGGGCGATTCCGCGGCAGATACGTTGTGTCGAGCAAATCCCGAAAACCAGCGTGGGCAAGGTCGACAAGAAATTGATCCGACAGTCGCTACTCACCGAATAACCTGCGCAAGAAAGCGGATGCAGCGGGGGGCGAGCGACGTTAAAGTGCGCTGAAACTGGTTTGCCGTAGGAAGCTCAGATGTCCAGCGCCTTTACGTTGATGCCGTCCCCGGTCGGCACCCTGACCCTGGTCGCACGCGGCGAGCGACTCGCCGCTGTGCTGTGGCAGGAGGAACGCGAGAACCGCGTGCGGCTTGGCGATCTGCACCGCGATGACCGCCACCCGATGCTGCGCGAAACGGCCCACCAGCTGGGTGAGTACTTCGCTGGCACCCGCCAGCACTTTGAACTGGCGCTGGACTTTGCCGGCACCGAATTCCAGCGCCAGGTGTGGGCGGCCCTGCTGACCATTCCCTTTGGCCAGACCCGCAGCTACAGCGACATCGCCCGGCAGATCGGCAACCCCAGTGCCGTGCGCGCGGTGGGTGCAGCCAACGGGCGCAATCCGATCTCGATCATTGCTCCGTGCCACCGGGTAATCGGCGCGTCCGGCAGCCTGACCGGGTTTGCCGGGGGCTTGCCGGCCAAGCAGTATCTGCTGGCGTTGGAAGGGCGGCAGAGCCTGGCTTTGGACCTCTGAACAATCTGCGCCAGTTGTCCCTCACGCAGACAGCGGCACACCGAGCGCAATGTTGCTGCTGGTATCCAGCAGGATCAGGCCTTCGGCCTTGTCATCCAGCGCTGCCAGCAGGTTGCCCTGGCTGTCCCAGGCTGCCGAGCCGCCGGCACCGATGAAGTTGTCGGCCGGCCCGACGCAGTTGGCCAGCAACACCGGAATGCCCAAGCTGCGTGCCACCTCCGGATAATGCTCGTTGCCTTCGCGCATGCCTTTGGCGGTCTTGGCCACGCTGACCAGGTACAGCTCGGCACCCAGCCCGTGGGCCTGGGCGGCATGTTCGATGAACATCGACTCATAGCAGATGGCCGGGGCGATCTGCAGCGGCCCCGACGCGAACACCAGGGGTTGATCGCCGGGCGTGAAGAACGGCCGTTCATCGTCATGCAGGCGTTGCTTGGCATACGCCAGCGGCGGCTGGCCCGGGCGCAGGATGGGCATGCCGATGCGTATTCCTTCTGCGGTCGGCAGTGGCAACCCCACGGCCACGCTGATTGCCAGCTGATCGCAAAGCGCCTGCAACGGTTCAAGGCGGGCAGAGGTCAGCGGCAGGGCCACCTGGCGTGCCAAGGTCGGTTCGTAACCGGTCAACGACAGTTCCGGGAACACCACCAGTTCCGCGCCCAGTGCCGCGGCTTGCTCGATGCAGCGCAGATGGCGGGCGAGGTTGCCGGCTAGGTCACCTTTGCGCGACGCCAGTTGTACGGCACAGAGTTTCATGGTGCGTCCCTTCCCTGGTACAGGTCGAAGGGCCGAGCATACCCCCGACACACTCGCCTGTACCAGCAAAGGGTTGCCTCAGGACGTCGAATGCGGCGCGAACCGCTGGCGGAACCAGTCGTAGAGCATGGCCTTTTCCGCGTACAGGCGGTCACTGCTGTGGGCGGCGCGGCCCGGGCGGCTCAGGTACATCTTGTCGCTGACCCGCTCCTTGGCCTGCTGGTCGGGCTTGCCAGGCTGGTGCAGGGTGTAGCTCAGGTCGATGGTCGGCCAGGTGATGTCTCGCATGAAGCGCACATCGTAGGCCTGGCTGTGCCATGGCTCGTAACGGCCAGCCAGGTCGACGTCGCGAATGTCGATGACCAGTTGCTGGTCGGGCTGCAGGTAGCGCTGGCCGAGTTTCTGCAGGTATTCGGTCAGGGTCTTCATCACGTAGGGATCGGCGCCGCGTTCATAGCCAGGGCCATCGAGGCTGGCGTCGCGAAACTTTTCCGGGTGGTCGAAACGCACCTCGACCTGCGCAGGCGGGGTGCCTTGTGCCATGCTGTTGAATGACAGCGCCATGAGCACGGCACACACAAGAGCGTTACGCATGATGCACCTCCGGGGCGGGCTGCGTGTCGCTTCATTTTACGCCGGCCGCGGCGCGCCAGCAGAGGAACATTGTAATGAGCCGGTTTCGGCGGTTAGCCGCCAACAGCAAGGGGCGTGACTTGGCCGTGGGTGATATCCACGGGCATTTTCGGCGGCTTGAGCAATGCCTGGACGCAGCAGCTTTCGACCCCGCAGTGGACCGCCTGTTCAGCGTCGGCGACCTGGTCGACCGCGGGCCGCACAGCGAAGAATGCCTGTGGTGGCTTGAGCAGCCCTGGTTTCACGCCGTGCAGGGCAATCACGAGTCGCTGGCGATCACCTGCCTGCATGGCGGGCGTCTGGATCTGGAGATGTACCGTGCCGCAGGTGGTGGCTGGTTCATCGACATGCCCCGCGACAAGCAGGCGGTCTTCGTCGAACGGTTCCTGCAACTGCCGATTGCCCTGGAAGTGCAGACCCACTCCGGCCTGATCGGCCTGCTGCATGCCGACAGCCCGTTCAACGACTGGAGCGAATTGCGCAACAGCCTGCTGTTCGATGACGACGCTGGCGTTCGCGAGGTGTGCCAGTGGTCGCGTCAACGCCTGAAGGATGGCAACACCGAGCTCGTGGCAGGCTTGCGCGCCTTGCTGGTAGGGCATACGCCGGTATTGCGGGCCAAGCAGTTGGGCAACGTCTGGCATCTGGATACCGGCGGCTGGGCCAGCGGCCATTTCAGCCTGATGGACCTTGCCAGCCTGCGCCTGGTCAGCCCGCCAGCAGATGAATCAGCAGCGCCACGGCCAGCACCATCAGCATGACCCCGCAGGCCCGTTCCAGCCACGGCAGGGCATGGGCGAAGCGCCGCAGCAGGCGTTGATTGCCGATGGCCGCTGCCACCAGCAGGTCCCACAGCAGCACGATGCTGAACATCCACGCGCTGTACAGCCACTTCCAGCCGGCGCTGCTGCTGGCCACCATGCCAGCGAGGCTGGCGTAGAACAGCGCGTTCTTCGGGTTCAGCGCCCCTGACAGAAAGCCCAGGCCCAGGCCACGCCACCAACCCTTGATCGCGCCCGGCCCAGCAACGGCTGTCAGCTCGTTTTTACCGGCATGGCGCAGGAACAGCAGGCCGATGTACAGCAGGTAGCCAGCACCGGCCAGTTGCAGGGTGAGGAACAGCACGCTGCCTTGGCGCAGAATGGCCAGGCCGGCAAAGGCCATGGCGATGAACAGGCCATTGGCCAAGGCGATGCCCAGGCAGGCGCCGCTGGCCACGCGCCAGCCTGCCGCTACCGAGGTGCGGGCAACCAGGAAAAAGTCCGGGCCGGGTGAAAGCAGGGCGAGGAAGTGGGCGAGGGCGACGATCAGGAACTGCTCCATGCTGGGCTGTCTCGGGAACAAAGCCGCAGTCTGGAGGCTGCTCTGGCACAGGTATTGAAGATTATTGCGCGTGGCGGTACTGCCCCGGCGTCACCCCGACATGGGCTTTGAACACCCGCTGGAAGTGGCTCTGGTCGGCAAACCCCAGCTGGTAGGCAACCTCGGCCAACGCCAGGCCGTCACGCAGCAGCAGCCGGCCACGGTTGACCCGTGCATTGAGCAGGTAAGCATGGGGTGTCAGCCCGGTGGCGGCGCGAAATGCACGGATCAGCTGGTAGCGGCCAAGGCCTGCTTGCCTGGCCAGGCGTTCCAGGCTCAGTTGCGCCAGGTCCTGCGCTTCGATGTGTTCGATCAGCCCCCGCAAGGTCGGCATCCGCAACACAGGCGCGGGGGCCGCGAGCGATGCCGGTTGCGCCGAAAAATCGTGATCCCCCAGGAATGCCAGTAGCGCCGCTTCTTTCTCGCCGACGCCGGCGGTGGAAAAGAGCAGGTCGTTCAGCGCGCAGAATTCACGGTATAGCGCCGGGTCCCGGCTGATCCGCGCAGGGGCACCGGGCCTGGCTGCGGCGAGCCCTGACTCCAGCCGCCACTGCGCCAGCCAGGCAGCATCCACATGCAGCATCTGGTAGCTCCAGGCTTGGCCAGGCACGGGGTTGCAGGCATGTACCCGCTGCGCCGGCACCAGCACCAGGGTACCCGGCGTGAGGCGCTCCTGCCCGTCGCCAGCGCCTGTGAAGCAGCTGTTGCCGGCATCCACCGCGCCGATGGAGAAGGTCGGGTGACTGTGCGCCTTGTAGCAGGCGCGGCTATGGCAGGCGCGGCGGCTTTCCACCCAGGGCAGTGCCGGGTCGCGCCAATGCTGGGAGCGGGCAGTGGGCATGACAGGGTCCTCGATCAGCTGGCCAGCTTAGCAGCGGCGGGCGCTTGACCGTACAGTTTTTGCCGCTGGCTGTACCTTGACCCGGCCCCGGCCCGGCATCGACAGTAGCGGCTGATTGCCTGGAGAACAAAATGGACCTGTCGAGCCTGTTGCTATTCATCCCTGCCTGCTTTGCCCTGAACATGGCGCCGGGGCCGAACAACCTGTTGTCGTTGCACAATGCCAGCCGCTTCGGCCTGCGCACCGCCTGCGTGGCCGGCGCCGGGCGGATTCTTGCCTTCAGCGGCATGATCGCCCTGGCCGCCATGGGCCTGGCGGTGGTGCTGCACACCAGCGAATTCCTGTTCCTGGCAGTCAAGGTGGTGGGCGCGGCGTACCTGTTCTACATCGCCTGGCAGCTGTGGCGCGCCCCAGTTGGCGAGGCCGTGGTGGCCGGTGATCATCCGCGCGGCACCTGGCGCCTGGCGCGCCAGGAATTCTGGGTGGCGGCGGGCAACCCGAAGGCCATCCTGATCTTCACCGCCTTCCTGCCGCAGTTCGTCTCGGTTGGCAGCGCCACCCCGGTGAGCGAGCAGTTCCTCTGGCTCGGCATGCTGTTCCTGCTGCTGGAGTGGGCAGCGATCGCCATCTACTCAGGCCTGGGTGCCTACCTGCAACGCTGGTTCAGCCAGCCAGGGCCGCGCCGGTTGTTCAACCGGGTCAGCGCCTCGCTGCTCGGTTGCGCTGGCCTTGGCCTGCTGGCGGCGCGCCGCTAGAACTGCCAGCGCACGCCCAGGTTCACGCCGCTGGCTTCCTGCTGGCGGCTGTCGAGGTTGCTTGAGTACTGCACGCCGCCGTGCAGGCTCAGCGCCGCGCTGACCTGGGCAGCCAGGCCGGTTTCCAGCTGCAACGAGGTGTAGCGGTAGTCGGTCTTGATCTTGTCCACCCCATCGAAGGTCAAGGTGTCGCGACCGCCGTCGCCATGCCACAGGTTGAGCTGCGCGTAGGGTTGCAGCAGGCGCCCGCTGCTGGCGTTGTAGGCGCCTTCGAGGCGCACGCCGAGCCGGCCGGTGAGCTCGACCTGGGCATCATGGCTGACGTGCGCGACGCTGTCGTTGGCGCTGTCCAGTGAGACTTTCTGGGCAATCAGCTGGGCTTGCGGCTCCAGGGTCCAGCGTTCGGACAGGCTGATCGGGTAGCCGGACTCCAGCGATGCGGTCCAGGCGTGGCCGTCGATGTTCAGTTTGTCGCCCCGGTCAGAGCGGGCGCGGCCATCGAGTTTGGTGTACTGCAGCACGCTGTCGAGGTACCAGCCTTGTGGCCCAACCAGCGTCCAGTAGCCGCCAACGCTGTCGCCATCGAGCTTCAAGTCACCAACGCTGCGGTCCTTCACGGCCAATGCGAAGCCTTTGACGTCGGCGTCCAGCCGGCTGTGGCTGACATACAGGCCCAGATGCTGGCGATAGCCGTTATCGCTGAGCTTGGCATACAGGTCCTGGCCCACCTTGAAACCGTACAGGTCACCGTTCAGGCTCGGGCTGACGGTGCCGCTCCATTGCTGGCGCAGCGCGCCGCCGTAGGCCTGGCCCCAGCTGGCGGGCAGGCTGCCTTGGCCAGCCAGCAACTGCTGGTCACCCTGGCGTTGGTGGAAGGTGCCCAGGGCCTGACGAGCGATGATTGCAGCACCCCGTGGTGCGGCGGCGTAAACCGGCACTTCGGGGCGGTACAGCGGCACACTGACGCCGGCAACCGGGGCTGGCAGCTCGGCCTGGCCGGGAGCCGGTGCAGCCACGGGTGGGGTTGCTGCGGGCTCGACTGGCGGCTCACCTGGTGCCGGGGCGGTGGCGGACGGTGTTGCCACCAGCGTCGAGCGCAGGTACCAGCTGTTCTCGCTGCCTGCGGTTACCCCGCCCTTGAACAGCCGGTAGTCGTAGGCGCCGACCGACAGCGTCTGTGTCTGGACAAAGGCGGTGGCGCTGCTGGTGGCGCCATTGCGAGCCTCGACCACCTGGATGCCGTTCTGCAGGGTGGTAGCACCGGTGCCGCCCAGGTTGTTGACCTGCAAGCGCGTACTGCCGGTGATCGTGCCTTGGCTGACGACCAGCCGGTCGGAGGCTGCGTCGTCACCTGCCAACACGCTGTTTACGCGCAACAGTCCATTTTCCCCCACGTAATTGCCGTTCACAGTCAATCTGCCTTGAGCGTCATCGCCACTGCTGAGGTCGAGGGTACCAGCATTGTTCAGCGTCGCCTTCTGCCCTTGGCTGACGGGCGTGATGGTGCCTTGGCGGGAAACCAGTGTACTGCTGTCGTCGATGAGCAAGGCGCCAGTGCCGCTGCCAGGCTGCTCAGCGGTGCCGTCGCCAAGGGTCAAGGTGTCGTCCAGTGTGAGGCGGCTGTTTTCGAACAGGCCGATGGCTTCCCAGTTCACATACCGGGTTGCGCCATTGATCTGGCTGTTCTCGAATACCAGGCTGTCGTTGCCGCGGCCACCGTCCAGGGCAATGACCAGCGTGCTGGAGTCGAGGCCGACGATGGTTGCATGGTCATCACCCGGGCCCATATCGACCTCGCCGCGAATACGGCCGCCAGTCCAGGTGAAGACGTCGTCTCCCGCACTGGCCAGTACATTGCCTTTCAGCAGGCCGCCGCTGATGGTGATGTCGTCGACTCCGCCGCTGGTACTGATGTTGCCGCCGATGGTGCCACCACGCAGGATGATGGTGTCGTTGCCGAAGCCGCTGACCAGGTTGCCATCGATCAAGGTATCGACACCAGGGGCCTCGGACATTTCGAAGTAGTTGTCTGCCAGCTTGAGGTCGACGCGGCCAATACGCCCGCCGGCGAAGGTCGCGTAGTCGCCATCCTCGAATGCACCGACGATCTGCCCGGCGGACATGGAGAACGTGTCGTAGCCTTGCCCTTGATTGAGCGATTGCACGGTCCCGCCGGTCATCCTGAAGTCGTCGATGGCCGGGGTCTGTACGACGGCACCCAGGTTGTCGCCAGGCGAAACCACCAAGGCTTGCGCGTGGACGATCAGCGGCAGGGCAACGAGGGGAAAGGCAGCAGGCAGTAGCAGGCGAGGGCAACGCATAGGCAGGTCTCCGTGTCCATTAGAGGGACCACTACCTGAAGCGGCATCTTAGGTGCCGCTTCGGCCCTGCCTGAGTTGTATGGAATGCGCGAACACGGGGCAACTGGCAAAAATGCTAGGTGGCCCGTGGCTATCAATCGCGATAGAAGGTCTGCACCAGGTGGTAGCCGAACTTGCTCTTGATCGGCCCGTGCACCACGCGCAGGGGCTTCTTGAAGATCACCTGGTCGATCGCGCCGACCAGCTGGCCCGGGCGTACTTCACCCAGGTCACCGCCGCGTTTGCCCGACGGGCAGGTGGAGAACTTCTTCGCCAGCACGTCGAAGGCCTCGCCGTTGGCGATGCGCTGCTTGAGCTTTTCGGCTTCGTCAGCGGTCTTGACCAGGATGTGGCGGGCTTGAGCTTTCATGGGTACACCTGTGCTTCGGGGCGAAAAAGGGCGCCATTATGCCTGATCGCGCAGCTCCGTGCGGTCACGAAACTGCTCCAGCGCCTGCGGGTTGGCCAGGGCGTCGGTATTTTTCACCGGCAGCCCGTGCACCACGTTGCGGATGGCCAGTTCCACCAGCTTGCCGCTGATGGTGCGCGGGATGTCGCTGACCTGGGCGATCACCGCCGGCACATGGCGCGGTGTGGTGTACTGGCGGATCACCTGGCGAATGCGCTGGCGCAGGGCGTCGTCCAGGTGCAGGCCATCGCGCAGGCGCACGAACAGCACCACGCGCACATCGCCGTGCCAGTCCTGGCCGATGGCCACGCTTTCCAGCACCTCTTCGACCTTTTCCACCTGGCGGTAGATCTCGGCCGTGCCGATGCGCACGCCGCCGGGGTTGAGCACGGCGTCGGAACGGCCATGGATCAACCAGCCACCGCTGCTGCGCTGCTCGGCGTAGTCGCCCTGCGCCCAGACCCCGGCGAACTGGCTGAAATAGGCGTCATGGTAGCGGCTGCCGTCAGCGTCGTTCCAGAAGCCCAGGGGCATCGACGGGAAGTTGCGGGTGCAGACCAGCTCGCCTTTTTCGTCGAGCACCGGCTGGCCCTGCTCGTTCCAGACCTCCACGGCCATGCCCAGGCCCTTGCAGGCCATTTCGCCACGTCGCACTGGCAGGGTCGGGTTGCCGAGCACGAAGCACGAAACGATATCGGTGCCACCGGACATCGAGGCCAGGCACACATCAGCCTTGATCTTGCCGTAGACGTAGTCGTAGCTGTGTGGCGACAACGGTGAACCGGTAGACAGGATCAGCCGCAGGCTGTCCAGGCGATGGCTGCGGGCCGGTTGCAGACCGGCCTGTTCAAGCGCAGCCAGGTACTTGGCACTGGTGCCGAAGGCCTGGATGCGTTCGCCGTCGATCAGGTCGAGCAGGCGCTCGGGGCCAGGGTGGAACGGTGAGCCGTCGTACAGCACCAGGGTGGCGCCGACGGCCAGGCCGCTGGCCAGCCAGTTCCACATCATCCAGCCGCAGGTGGTGTAGTAGAACAGCACGTCGTCGGCCTTCAGGTCGTTGTGCAGGCCGTGTTCCTTGAGGTGCTGCAGCAGCAGGCCGCCGGCGCGGTGGACGATGCACTTGGGCACACCCGTGGTGCCGCTGGAATAGAGGATGTACAGCGGGTGGTCGAACGGCAGCGAGGCAAACACAGGCTCGCCGCCAGGCTGGTAGAAGTCATCCCACAGGCTGACCTTGGCGGCGGTGAATTCAGCCGCTTGTGTGTGCGGGCGGGTATAGGGCACCACGATCAACTGCTGCAGCCCCGGCAACTGGGCGCAGACCTGGTTGATCTTGTCGACCTGGTCGATCGACTTGCCGGCGTATTGATAACCGGCGCAGACCAGCAGCAGTTTCGGTTCGATCTGGCCGAACCGGTCGATGATGCCGTGCAGGCCGAACTCCGGCGAGGACGTCGACCAGACCCCGCCCAGGCTGGTGCAGGCGAGCATCGCCACCAGGGTTTGCCAGGTATTGGGCATGACCGCAGCGATGCGGTCACCGGGCTTGACGCCGGCTGCCATGAACGCCTTCTGCAGGCCTGCGACTTCGGCGGCCAGTTGGGCATGAGTGATGACCACGCGTTGGCCATCTTCGCGCACCGAAACCAGCGCAGGCCGGTCGTCACGACGGCGCAGCAGGTGTTCGGCGAAATTCAGCGTGGCGCCGCTGAACCAGCGGGCGTCGGGCATGTGCGCGCCTTCGCTGAGGACCTGGCTGGGCGGGGTATGCCAGGCCACCTGAAAATAGTCGGCAAGGGTTTGCCAGAAGGCCGGGCGCTGCTCGATGCTCCAGCGGTGCAGGGCCGCGTAGTCATTGAGCTGCAGGTTGTAGCGCAGGTTCACCCGGCGGCGGAAGGCATCCATCCGGCTGGCTTCGATCTGCGCCGTGGAGGGGCGCCAGAGCACATCGTTCATGCCGAACCTCCAGAGAATGCTTGGGGTTGAGGGCCCCATGAAGGGCCCTCGGAGTCACTTATTCCACTTTAGCGGTTTGCACGTCGGCCGATGCCGACCACACGCGATATCGCACTTCGACACCCTTGGGCACGTACACCACCACGGGCAGCTTGCTGTTGTAGCGCAACATGAAGCCTTCACCGACCACCGGCACGAAGGCCTGGGTCTTGTTGCCATCCGGGCAGGCCATCAGGGTGCTGGCCGGGCCAGCGACCTTGTCCAGGCGGTAGTAGCTGTATCCCCAGCCTTCGAGGGTATGCTCTTCCAGGCTGCCGGCCAGGCGCTGGCGGTTGCAGTCCACTTCCAGCGTCTTGCCGGCCAGGATTTCCAGCTTGTGGGCCGATTCATCGGTTTGCGCCGGCAAGTGGATGACCTGCCGGGTGAAGCCTTTTTCCGCCTCGGGATAGGGCGCGACGTCCTTGAGGCTGGCCGCCATCGCCGGAGCGGCGGCGGCCAGGGTCAGGGCAAAGATCGCGGACATTGGGGTAGGGCGCATAGGGCCTCCTTGCAGATAGACGGGTGCAAGACCGTTGCCAGGCCCAGGCCGCCCGTCACTGGGCCAACCAGCCACCGTCGACGTTCCAGGCGGCACCGCGAACCTGGCTACCGGCCTCGCTGCACAGGAATAGTACCAGCTCACCGAGGTGCTCGGGGGTGACGAAGGCCAGTGAAGGCTGCTTCTCGGCCAGCAGATCCTCTTGTGCTTGCTGCGGATCGACGCCGTTGGCAGCACGATCGTCGATCTGTTTCTGCACCAGCGGGGTCAGCACCCAGCCTGGGCAGATGGCGTTGCAGGTGACGTTGCTGGTGGCGGTTTCCAGCCCCACCACCTTGGTCAGCCCGATCACGCCGTGCTTGGCCGCCACATAGGCCGCCTTGCCGGTGGAACCGACCAGCCCGTGTACCGAAGCGATATTGATGATCCGCCCCCAGTTGCGCGCGCGCATGCCGGGCAGGGCCAGGCGGGTGCCATGGAACACTGCCGAGAGGTTGAGGGCGATGATCTTGTCCCAGCTTTCCAGCGGGAACTGCTCCACCGGCGCCACGTGCTGGATGCCGGCGTTGCTGACCAGGATGTCGACGCCGCCGAACTCCCGTTCGGCCATCGCGAACAGCGCTTCGATCTGTGCCACCTCGGACAGGTCCGCCGGGTGGTGGGCAACCT
The DNA here is from genome assembly GCF_039673865.1 of Pseudomonas sp. TWI628. Lineage (NCBI taxonomy): Bacteria > Pseudomonadati > Pseudomonadota > Gammaproteobacteria > Pseudomonadales > Pseudomonadaceae > Pseudomonas > Pseudomonas sp. TWI628. The sequence continues at coordinate 120,016 of NZ_JBDJMM010000002.1, forward strand.
TGACGCCATGGCTGGCGATCTGTGCCAAGGCTGGCGACGGGTCGCCGAAACCGTTGAGCACAATGTTCGCTCCGGCGCGGGCCAGCACCTGGGCGATACCCAGGCCGATGCCGCTGGTGGAGCCGGTGACGAGTGCCGTCTTGCCTTTCAAAGTCATGCACAAACTCCTTAGACGATGCCGGTGGCGTAGAAGGTGGCGATGACCACGAATACCGCCACGGTCTTGATCAGGGTAATACCGAAAATGTCCTTGTAGGCTTCGCGGTGGGTCAGCCCGGTCACTGCCAGCAAGGTGATCACCGCGCCGTTGTGCGGCAGGGTGTCCATGCCGCCGCTGGCCATCGCGGCCACCCGGTGCAGCACTTCAAGGGGAATGTTGGCAGCATGGGCAGCGGCGATGAAGCTGTCGCTCATGGCCGCCAGGGCGATGCTCATGCCGCCCGAAGCGGAGCCGGTGATGCCGGCCAGCAAGGTCACGGTGATCGCTTCGTTGACCAGCGGGTTGGGTATTCCGCGCAAGGCATCGGCCAGCACCAGAAAGCCCGGCAGCGAAGCGATCACGGCACCAAAGCCATACTCGGATGCGGTGTTCATGGCCGCCAGCAGGGCGCCACCCACTGCACTCTTGGTACCTTCGGCCAGGCGCTCGCGGATAACCCCGAAGGCACATACCAGCACCATCACGATGCCCACCAGCAGAGCCGCCTGCACCGCCCAGATCGCCGTGAGCTTGGCCACGTCGCTGTTGACCGGCGCGCTCATGCCCGGCAGTTGCAGGGTGTGGCTGGGGCCATACCACTGCGGGATCCAGTGGGTGAACAGCAGGTTCATCACGCCCACCAGCACCAGCGGCGACAGCGCCAGCCAGGGGTTGGGCAGGGCCAGGTCAGCGGCCGTCTCAGGCTCGTTGCGCAGGTTGCTGCCATAGCCTTCGCCCGCACGCTGGGCCTTGTTGCGTTGGCGCTGCAGGTAGAGCATGCCGCTGCAGAACACGAACAGCGTGCCGATCAACCCCAGCCACGGCGCGGCCCAGGCGGTGGTGTTGAAGAAGGTGCTGGGGATGATGTTCTGGATCTGCGGGGTGCCGGGCAGGGCGTCCATGGTGAACGAGAACGCGCCCAGGGCGATGGTCGCCGGGATCAGGCGCTTGGGTATGTCGCTCTGGCGGAACATTTCGGCGGCGAACGGATACACCGCGAACACCACCACGAACAGCGACACGCCGCCATAGGTGAGCAGGGCGCAGACCAGCACGATCACCAGCATTGCCTGGCGGGTGCCGAGCAGGCGGATGGCAGCGGCGACGATCGAGCGCGAGAAACCGGACAGTTCGATCAGCTTGCCGAACACCGCGCCGAGCAAAAACACCGGGAAGTAGAGCTTGATGAAGCCGACCATCTTCTCCATGAACACCCCGGTGAACGCGGGGGCCACGGCGGCGGGGTCGGTGAGCAGGACGGCGCCGAGGGCGGCGATGGGGGCGAAGAGGATCACGCTGTAGCCGCGGTAGGCGGCCAGCATCAGCAGGGCCAGAGCGGCGAGGGCGATGAGCACGGTCATCGGGATGGATCTCCTGGGTGAGTCTTGTTGTTATGGGTGACCGGGAGATAGCGGGAATCGTGCCAAATTAGTAACGTATTGAATTTAAAGGAAAATCCTCTTCCAGTTTTAAGCCGTGTCTATATGTTGAGACGGTAAGGGGCTGCTTTGCAGCCCATCGCCGGCAAGCGCGGCTCCCACAGGGGGCGCGGCACCCAGGGGGAGCCCGGCGTGCCGGCGATCGAGGGCGAAGCCCTCGTGACAATCTCAAATTAGAAACACAAATCTCTAATCAGAGACCAAGCGCAACCATCTTCTTGTACAAGGTCGAACGCCCCAACCCCAAGGCCTTGGCCGCTTCAGGCACATTCCCCGAATGCTCGGCCAATGCCCCGCCAATCAGCCGGCGCTCGAACTGTTCGCACGCCTCACGATAGCTCATCCGTTGTTCCTGACCCGCGACCGGGCTCAATGGCCCCAGCGCCGCAGCCAGGTCGGCTACGCCAAGGCGCGGCTGGTCAGCCAGCAACGTCGCCCGCTCCAGCACGTTGCGCAGCTCACGAATGTTCCCAGGCCACCCATGCCGCGCCAGCAATGCCTGGGCATCCTGCTCCAGTTCGTACTGGCTACCCAACTCGGCCAGGATCGCTTCACACAGCGCCGGCAAGTCCTCGACCCGCTCGCGCAGCGGCGGCACTTCGATCGGCAGCACATTCAGCCGGTAGTAAAGATCGGCACGAAACGCCCCGCGGGCCATGGCTGCCTGCAGGTCGATGGAGGTAGCGGCAATGATGCGCACGTCACTGCGCAGCATCTGGTTGGAGCCGACCGGTTCGTACTCCTTTTCCTGCAGTACGCGCAGCAACTTGCTTTGTAGCGCCAAGGGCATGTCACCAATCTCGTCGAGGAACAAGGTGCCGCCCTCGGCCAGTTGCAGTTTGCCGCTGCGGCCCTTGCGATCGGCACCGGTAAAGGCGCCGGGCGCGGTGCCGAAGAACTCGGCTTCCAGCAGGGTTTCGGGGATTGCCGCGCTGTTGATACTGACGAAGGCCTTGTGCGCCCGCGGCGAAGCCGCATGGATGGCATGCGCCAGCAACTCTTTGCCGGTGCCGGTCTCGCCCAGCAGCAGCACGGGCGAATCGCTGCTGGCACCGCGCCGTGCGCGGCGTTTGGCTTCGAGGCTGGCCGGGCTGCTGCCGACGAACTGGGCAAAACTGTACTTGGCCTGGCGTGCGCGCAATTGCGAGCGGGTGCTGGCCAGCTCCTGCTGCATGCTCGCAAAGCGCTTGAGCAAGGGCGACAGGCTGCGCAGCTCCTCGAACAGGGCGAAGCCGATGGCGCCGATCAGGGCGCCCTGGGCATCGTGAATCGGCAGGCGCATCACCACCAGCGGCTCGTTGGGGGTATCGAGCATGTCCAGCAGGATCGGCCGGCCATCGCTGACCACCTGGCGCATCAGGCTGCCCGGTATGACCGCCTCGCACGGCTGGCCGATCGCGCTGGCCGCGTCGGCCAGGCCGAAGCGCCGGGCGTAGCGCTCGTTCATCCAGACAATGCGTGCGTCGCGGTCGACGATCACCGTGCCTTCGCTGGACTGCTCGATGATTTCGAACAACGAGCGGATCGCCAGTTGCCGTACCTGGGGGTAGTCCTTGAGGCTGTCGCTGTCATGCATGGGAAGAATCCTGAAACCTATCTTCTGGGGTCGAACGCCTCGCGCAGCGCATCGCCGATGAACACCAGCAGTGACAGGATCACCGCCAGGGCAAAGAACGCGGTAAAGCCCAGCCACGGCGCTTCCAGGTGCTGCTTGCCCTGGGTCACCAGTTCTCCCAGCGAGGCACTGCCCGCGGGCATGCCGAAGCCGAGGAAATCCAGCGCTGTCAGCGTGGTGATCGCCCCGGTGAGCATGAACGGTACGTAGGTGAACGTCGCATTCATCGCGTTAGGCAGCACATGACGCAGCATCACCAGGGTGTCTGACAGCCCCAGGGCACGCGCCGCCTTGACGTATTCGAGGTTGCGCCCGCGCAGAAACTCGGCGCGCACCACATCGACCAGGGCCAGCCACGAGAACAGTGCCATGATGCCCAGCAGCCACCAGAAATCCGGCTCGACAAAGCCGCTGAGGATGATCAGCAGGTACAGCACCGGCAGCCCCGACCAGACCTCCAGCAAGCGCTGCCCGAACAGGTCCACCCAGCCACCGTAATAGCCTTGCAGCGCGCCGGCACCGACCCCGATGAGTACGCTGATCACGGTCAGGGCAAAGGCGAACAGCAGCGAGGTACGCGTGCCATACAGCACCCGCGCCAGCACGTCGCGGCCCTGGTCGTCGGTGCCCAGCCAGTTGCTCGCGCTCGGCGGGCTGGGAGTGGGGACCAACAGGTCGTAGTTGGGTGTGTCGGCACTGAACGGGATGGGGGCGAACAGCATCCAGCCGCCTTGGCCCTCGATCAACTGGCGCACGTAGGCGCTGCGGTAATCGGGCTGGAACGGCAGCTGGCCACCGAACTGCTGCTCGCTGTAACGCTTGAGCGCAGGCGTGTACAGATCACCTTTGTAGCTCAGCAGCAGCGGCTTGTCGTTGGCCACAAGCTCCGCGCACAGGCTCAGTATCAGCAGGCCGGCGAACAGCCACAGCGACACCCAGCCCAGGCGGTTGCGGCGAAAACGCTGCAGGCGACGACGCGCAACCGGCGACAGCATCAGTGCGCCCTCGTGTCGAAGTCGATGCGCGGGTCGAGCACGGTGAAGGCCAGGTCACCGATCAGGCGGAACAGCAGGCCGGCCAGGGTGAAGATGAACAGCGTGCCGAACACCACCGGGTAGTCGCGGGACACGGCCGCTTCGTAGCTCATGCGGCCAAGGCCGTCGAGGGAGAAGATCACCTCGATCAGCAGCGAGCCGGCAAAGAACACCGTGATCAACGCCTGGGGCAGGCCGGCCAGCACCAGCAGCATGGCGTTGCGCAACACGTGCCCATAAAGCACGCGGCGTTCGCTCAGGCCCTTGGCGCGGGCGGTGACCACGTACTGGCGGGAGATTTCATCGAGGAAGGCGTTCTTGGTCAGCAGGGTGAGGGTGGCAAAGCCACCGATCACCAGGGCGCCGACCGGCAGCACCAGGTGCCAGAAGTAATCGGCGACCTTGCCCAGCAGGCTGAGCTGGTCGAAGTCATCCGATACCAGGCCACGCACCGGGAACCAGTTCAGCGAAGTACCGCCGGCGAACAGCACGATCAGCAGCAGCGCGAACAGGAACGAGGGCAGGGCATAGCCGACCACGATCAGCGCACTGCTCCAGGCATCGAAGCGGCTGCCGTGGCGTACCGCCTTGCGGATGCCCAAAGGGATCGACACCAGGTAGGTGATCAGCGTGGCCCAGAAGCCCAGCGACAGGGTCACCGGCAGCTTGTCGAGGATCAGGTCGGTGACCTTGGCGCCGCGGAAGAAGCTTTGGCCGAAGTCCAGCCGGGCGTACTGGCCGAGCATCAGCCACAGGCGTTGCGGGGCGCTCTTGTCGAAACCGTACTGGCGCTTGATCTCCTCGATCAGCTTCGGGTCCAGGCCGCGGGTGGCACGGGACTCGCCGTGTACCACTTCGGTCCGCGAGCCTGGCGCACCGCCGCCCAGCCCCTGCAGCCGCGCCACCGCCTGCTCGACCGGGCCGCCGGGCGCGGCCTGGACGATGGCGAAGTTGACCAGCAGGATCGCCAGCAAGGTCGGAATGATCAGCAGCAGGCGCCGCAGGAGGTAGCTGGTCATGGCTGGGCCTTCTGCCGTTCGGCCATCTGCGCATTGGTCAGCGCCGTCGGGCTGATTTCCCACCAGCTGTCGAGGCCTTCGTCATAGGCGGGCTGGACGTTCGGCAGGCCGAAGCGGTTCCACCACACCGTCGAGCTGCCGGGCGGGTAATAGTTGGGGATCCAGTAGTAGTTCCATTGCAGCACCCGGTCCAGGGCATGGGCATGGCGCAGCATGTCGGCCTGGGTGTCGGCGCGCACCAGGCCGTCGATCAGCTGGTCGACCACCGGGTCCTTGAGCACCATCAGGTTGTTCGAGCCCGGGTCGTTGGCGGCGGCCGAGCCGAAGTAGTTGTACAGCTCGGCGCCTGGCGACAGGGTCACCGAATAGCCAGTGACGATCATGTCGTAGTCACGGGCCATCAGCCGGTTCACGTACTGCGCCGAATCGACGTTGCGGATGTTCAGGGTGATACCGATCTGGGCCAGGTTGCGCTTCCACGGCAACAGCAGGCGCTCCATACCGGACTGGCCGTTGAGGAAGGTGAATTCCAGCGGCTCACCCTGGGCGTTGACCAGGCGATCGCCGTCGGGGTGCCAGCCGGCCTGTTGCAGCAAGGCCAGCGCCTGCAACTGTTGCGGGCGAATGATCCCCGAGCCGTCGGTAACCGGTGCCGTGAACACCTGGTTGAAGACTTCGTCCGGCACCCGGCCACGCAGCGGTTCGAGCAGCTTGAGCTCGCCCGCATCCGGCAGTTCGCGGGCTGCCAGCGGGGTATTGGAGAACACGCTCTGCTGGCGGATGTACATATTGCGCATCATCTGCCGATTGCTCCATTCGAAGTCCCAGAGCATGGCCAGCGCCTGGCGCACGCGGCGGTCCTTGAACTGAGGCTTGTCCAGGTTGAACACGAAGCCCTGGGCCGCTTGCGGCTTGGCCGGGCCGAGATGGGCGCGCTGCAGGCGGCCATCGTCCAGCTGCGCGCCGTTGTAGCCCAGGGTGTAGGCGGTGGCGGAGAACTCGCGGTTGTAGTCGTAGCCGCCGCCCTTGAGCACCTGGCGCGCCACTTCGGTATCGCCGAAATACTCGATGCGGATGTGTTCGAAATTGTAGCGCCCGCGGTTGGCAGGCAGGTCCTTGGCCCACCAGTTCGGGTCGCGTTCGAAGGTGATGCTGCGGCCGTTGTCGATGCGCCCGATGCGGTACGGGCCGCTGCCAACCGGCTTGTCGAAACCGGCGCCGTTGGCGAAGTCGCGGTTACCCCAGTCGTGCTCGGGCAGTACCGGCAGGCTGGCCAGGTCCAGGGCCAGGGTGCGGCCGTGCGGCTGTTTGAAGTCGAAGCGCACCTGCAGCGGGCCTTCGACCGTGACCCCGGCGACTTCGGCGAACTGGGTGCGGTACTTGAGGCTGCCTTCGGCCATGAGCTTGTCGAAGCTGAAGCGCACATCTTCGGCGCGCACCGGCTTGCCGTCGGCGAAGGTCGCCTTGGGGTCGATCTCGAAGCGCAGCCAGGTGTCATCCGGGCCGCGTTCCATGCGCCGGGCGATCAGGCCGTAGACGGTATAAGGCTCGTCGAACGAGCGTTGCGCCAGGGGCGCATACAGCCAGCCATCGACCTCGCTGACGCCGATGCCTTTGTCGATGTAGGGCAGGATATGGTCGAACTGGCCGATCTCGATGGCCGAGCGGCGCATCAGGCCACCCTTGGGGGCGTCGGGGTTGACGTAGTCGAAGTGGCGGACGCTTTCGCTGTAGCGGGGGGCTTCGCCGTAGACGGTAAGCGCGTGAGTGGGCGCGGCCTGCGCCATCCAGCCCATACACAAAAGCACGACCCCATAAATGACCTGTGGGAGCGGGTTTACCCGCGAAGAGGCCCGAGCAGGCAATGGGTTTACCTGCTCTGGCCTATTCGCGGGTGAACCCGCTCCCACAAGGGACACGATGATCAGCAGATCAGTCCTGGCGGCTGGTCACTTCCAGCAGGTGGTAGCCAAACTGGGTCTTGACCGGGCCCTGTACGGTGTTGACCGGGGCGCTGAACACCACGGTGTCGAATTCCTTGACCATCTGGCCTGGGCCGAACGAGCCCAGGTCACCGCCTTGGCGGCTGGACGGGCAAGTGGAGTTGGCCTTGGCGATTTCAGCGAAGTCGGCACCGGCTTCGATCTGGGCTTTCAGTTCGTTGCACTTGTCTTCAGTGGCGACGAGGATGTGACGGGCGGTGGCGCGTGCCATGGTTACTGCTCCTTGGGGGTGAAAACGGCAAGCCTAGCGCACTTGATTGGGTCATGTCTCGCCAGGCTTGCTGTAGCCGCTTCACAGACGCGCTGCGGCCTCGCGCAGCAAGCTCTCGGTCGCGCTCCAGCCCAGGCAGCCATCGGTGATCGACACGCCGTATTTCAGCGCGCCCTTGCCCAGCGCCTGGCAGCCATCGAACAGGTGGCCTTCGAGCATCACGCCGACAATCGCGCGGTCACCCGCCAGGCGCTGGGCCAGCACGTCCTCGAACACGGCGGGCTGGCGGGCCGGGTCCTTGCCGCTGTTGGCATGGCTGCAGTCGACCATGATGCGGGCCTGCAAACCTGCCTTGGCCAGCCCTTGGCGGGCCTGGGCAATGCTGCCGGCAGCGTAGTTCGGGCCGTTATGGCCGCCGCGCAGCACCAGGTGGGTGTCCGGGTTGCCCAAGGTCTCGATGATCGCCGGGTAGCCCTGCGCATCCATGCCGAAATGGCGGTGCGGGGCCGCAGCGCTGCGCATGGCGTCACAGGCGATGCCAACGCCACCGTCGGTGCCGTTCTTGAAACCGACTGGCAGCGCCAGGCCGCTGACCATTTCCCGGTGAATCTGCGATTCGGTGGTGCGTGCGCCAATCGCCGCCCAGCCCAGCAGGTCATCGAAGTAGCCGGCCGCCATCGGTTGCAGCAACTCGGTGGCAATCGGCAAGCCACGTTCGATCATGCTCAGCATCAAGCCACGGGACAGGGCGATGCCGGCATGCATGTCGTCGCTGCCATCGAGGTGCGGGTCGTAGGCCAGGCCTTTCCAGCCGACCGTGGTGCGCGGCTTTTCCACATAGGCACGCATCACCAGCAGCAGCTTGTCATCGACTTCGCGGCTCAGCGCCGCCAGGCGGTCGGCGTATTCCAGGGCCGAGCGGGGGTCGTGGATCGAGCACGGGCCGACGATCACCAGCAGGCGCTCATCGCGGCCGTCGAGAATGGCGCGGATGGCCTGGCGCTGGCTGTGGACTTGCTGGGCGAGTTCGGTAGACAGCGGCATCTGTTGCTTGAGCAGGTGCGGGCTGGGCAGGCGCTGGCTGACGGTGGTGTTGGCCGCTTGCGGTTGGGTCAGGGGCAGAGCGAGGTTGGAGGCGTGCATGGCGTATGTTCCCTGGGCGGACGGCGGGTTCTGGCCCGCGCGGTCGGCCCTATCGAGGTGTTCGACTATTCGTTGATTGATTGTCTGCAGCATTGCCACCGGTGAGGGACCGATCGGAGGCGGCAGGCTGGCCCGAACGGGATTGGCTAAATCGCCAGGCATAGGTGCTTGCGTAGTAATAAGTGGCGTAGTTCATGAATCTGTCCTCGGTTCGAATCGGTAAAAGTGCAATGGCCTGAAAAGCAAAACCCCCGGTCGGGGAGCCGACCGGGGGTTTGAGTATTCTCATGTTCGGCGGCCCCTCGAAGGTGGGCGCCGGGTGGGTATCGGCGCCTAGTGGCTAAACCAATACCCAAAGTAATAGCTGGCAGCAGCCTGGCAGCCGGCAACGGCCAGCACAGGGCGCAGGTTGCGACCGGTGTGGTTGGCGGGGTTGCGGGTGAGTTTCGGCATGTCGCGCTCCAGTGAATGAGCCCGAGCTTACTTCAGGCGCTGCGCACTGTTCAATGGATAAATGCTATTGCGCCGATAATTGCACAAAACGGATAGCACTCTGCAGACGATGGATATTGCCGCCCCAGGGCAAACCCTAACCTGACCCGGTCTGAACTATAACAATGGAGACCCTGGCCATGTCCCTGGGATTCGACTACCTCAATGCCATGCTCGAGGACGATCGCGAAACCGGCGTCTATCGCTGCAAACGTGAAATGTTCACCGACCCGCGCCTGTTCGACCTGGAGATGAAGCACATCTTCGAGGGCAACTGGATCTACCTGGCCCATGAAAGCCAGATTCCCGAGAAAAATGACTACCTCACCCTGACCATGGGGCGCCAGCCGATCTTCATCGCGCGCAACAAGGACGGGGAACTCAATGCCTTCCTCAATGCCTGCAGCCACCGCGGTGCCATGCTGTGCCGGCACAAGCGCGGCAACCGCTCCAGCTACACCTGCCCGTTCCACGGCTGGACCTTCAACAACAGCGGCAAGCTGCTCAAGGTCAAAGACCCGAGCAACGCCGGCTACCCCGACAGCTTCAACTGCGACGGCTCCCACGACCTGACCAAGGTTGCCCGCTTCGAGTCGTACCGTGGCTTCCTGTTCGGCAGCCTGAATGCCGATGTCAAGCCGTTGGTCGAGCACCTGGGTGAGTCCGCCAAGATCATCGACATGATCGTCGACCAATCCCCGGAGGGCCTGGAAGTGCTGCGCGGTGCCAGCTCGTACATCTACGAGGGCAACTGGAAGCTCACCGCCGAGAACGGCGCCGACGGTTACCACGTCAGCTCCGTGCACTGGAACTACGCCGCCACTCAGAACCAGCGCAAGCAGCGCGAAGCGGGTGACGAGATCAAGACCATGAGCGCCGGTGCCTGGGCCAAGCAGGGCGGTGGCTTCTATTCCTTCGACCACGGCCACCTGCTGCTGTGGACCCGTTGGGCCAACCCTGAAGACCGCCCGGCCTTCGAGCGCCGCGACCAGCTGGCCGCCGACTTCGGCCAGGCCCGCGCCGACTGGATGATCGAGAACTCGCGCAACCTGTGCCTGTACCCGAATGTGTACCTGATGGACCAGTTCAGTTCGCAGATCCGCATCGCCCGGCCGATTTCGGTGAACAAGACCGAAATCACCATCTATTGCATCGCGCCGAAGGGCGAGAGCGCTGATGCCCGGGCCAAGCGTATCCGCCAGTACGAAGACTTCTTCAACGTCAGTGGCATGGCCACCCCGGACGACCTTGAAGAATTCCGCTCCTGCCAGACCGGCTACGGCGGCGGCACCGGCTGGAATGACATGTCCCGTGGCGCGCAACACTGGGTCGAAGGTGCCGATGACGCAGCGAAGGAAATCGAACTCAAGCCGCTGCTGTCGGGCGTGCGCACCGAGGACGAGGGCCTGTTCGTGCTGCAGCACAAGTACTGGCAGGACACCATGATCAAGGCGCTGAAACAGGAGCATCAACAGGCACAGCAACTGATTCCCGTGGAGGCCGTGCAATGAGCCTGCATGACACCGTGCGCGACTTCCTCTACCGCGAAGCGCGCTACCTGGACGATGCCCAGTGGGACCAGTGGCTGGAACTGTACGCCAGCGACGCGACCTTCTGGATGCCGTCCTGGGACGATGACGACACCCTCACCGAAGACCCACAGAGCGAAATCTCGCTGATCTGGTACGGCAACCGTGGCGGCCTTGAAGACCGCGTGTTCCGCATCAAGACCGAGCGCTCCAGCGCGACCGTGCCGGACACCCGCACCTCGCACAACATCAGCAACATCGAGATCGTCGAACAGGGCGAAGGCAGCTGCCAGGTGCGCTTCAACTGGCACACCCTGAGCTTCCGCTACAAGACCACCGACAGCTACTTCGGCACCAGTTTCTACACCCTCGACCTGCACGGCGAGCAGCCGCTGATCAAGGCCAAGACGGTGGTGCTGAAGAACGACTACGTGCGTCAGGTCATCGACATCTACCACATCTGATCCGAGGTATCGCGAGCCGCTCGGTGTGCCCTTTGGCGCGCCGCGGCCAGGCTCGCCCGTGAGGTGCAACATGAGCTTCCAGATCGCGCTTAATTTCGAAGACGGGGTGACCCGCTTCATCGAGGCCAGCGGCCATGAAACCGTGGCCGATGCCGCCTACCGCCAGGGCATCAACATCCCGCTGGACTGCCGCGACGGCGCCTGCGGTACCTGCAAGTGCAAGGCCGAGTCCGGGCGCTACGACCTGGGCGACAACTTCATCGAAGACGCCCTGAGCGAGGATGAAATCGCCGAAGGCTACGTGCTGACCTGCCAGATGCGCGCCGAAAGCGACTGCGTGGTGCGCATTCCGGCCTCGTCACAACTGTGCAAGACCGAACAAGCCAGCTTCGAGGCGGCCATCAGCCAGGTGCGCCAGCTGTCGGCCAGCACCATCGCCTTGTCGATCAAGGGTGAGGCACTGGGCCGCCTGGCGTTCCTGCCGGGGCAGTACGTCAACCTCAAGGTGCCGGGCAGCGACCAGAGCCGCGCCTATTCCTTCAGCTCGCTGCAGAAGGACGGCGAGGTCAGCTTCCTGATCCGCAACGTGCCGGGCGGCCTGATGAGCAGCTTCCTCACCAGCCTGGCCAAGGCCGGCGACAGCATGAGCCTGGCTGGCCCATTGGGTAGCTTCTACCTGCGGCCGATCGAGCGCCCGCTGTTGCTGCTGGCCGGTGGTACGGGCCTGGCACCGTTCACGGCGATGCTGGAGAAGATTGCCGAGCAGGGCAGCGAGCACCCGCTGCACCTGATCTACGGGGTGACCAACGATTTCGACCTGGTCGAACTGGACCGCTTGCAGGACTTGGCGGCGTGCATCCCCAACTTCACCTTCAGCGCCTGCGTGGCCAACCCCGACAGCCAGTACCCGCAGAAGGGCTACGTGACCCAGCACATTGCGCCGCAGCACCTCAATGACGGCGATGTCGATGTGTACCTGTGCGGGCCGCCGCCGATGGTCGAGGCGGTGAGCCAGTACCTGCGCGAGCAGGACATCAACCCGGTGAATTTCTATTACGAGAAGTTCGCGGCGGCGGCTGCCTGAGTTTCCTTGGGGCTGCCGGCATCGTGCGGGTGCCGGTGGCCTCCTTTTATTGCAATGGCCTCGGCGAGGGCTTTGCCGGCGATGGGGCAAATGAGGAAAGAGCGATGAACAACAGATTCCAAGGCAAGGTCGCGCTGGTCACCGGCGCCGCCCAAGGCATTGGCCGCGGCGTGTGCTGGCGGCTCAAGGCCGAAGGCGCGCAGGTGGTGGCGGTGGACCGTTCCGAGCTGGTCCACGAACTGGCCGGGGAGGGCATGCTGACCCTGACTGCCGACCTCGAACGGTATGCCGATTGCTCCCAGGTCATGGCCACGGCGGTGGCAACCTTCGGCCGCCTCGACATCCTCGTCAACAACGTCGGCGGCACCATCTGGGCCAAGCCCTTCGAGCACTATGAAGTGGAGCAGATCGAGGCCGAAGTGCGCCGCTCGCTGTTCCCGACCCTGTGGTGCTGCCACGCGGCACTGCCGTACATGCTCGAACGCTGCAGCGGTGCCATCGTCAACGTCTCGTCGATCGCCACCCGTGGGGTCAACCGCGTGCCGTACGGCGCGGCCAAGGGCGGCGTCAACGCACTCACCGCGTGCCTGGCCTTCGAAACCGCCGGCCGCGGCATTCGTGTCAACGCCACCGCGCCAGGCGGCACGGAAGCGCCCCCGCGCCGGGTGCCGCGCAACACCAGCGAGCAGAGCGAGCAGGAAAAGGCCTGGTACCAGCAGATCGTCGACCAGACCCTCGACAGCAGCCTGATGCACCGCTACGGCAGCATCGACGAACAGGTCGGCGCGATCCTCTTCCTGGCCTCCGACGAGGCCTCCTACATCACCGGCGTGACCTTGCCGGTGGGGGGCGGCGACCTCGGCTGAACACTCCTCATCAAAGCCCCCAGGCAAAGCGTTCCTCCAAAACAACAACAAGAGAGACAGATGCCATGCGAACCCTAGACGTACACCCGATCATCGATAACGCCCGCTTCACGTCATTTCACTGGCTGGTCATGGCCTTGTGCGGCCTGCTGCTGATCTTTGACGGCTACGACCTGTTCATCTACGGCGTCGTGCTGCCGGTGATCATGAAGGAGTGGGGCCTGACCCCGTTGCAAGCCGGCGCGCTGGGCAGCTACGCGCTGTTCGGCATGATGTTCGGCGCCCTGGCATTCGGCAGCCTGGCCGACCGCATCGGTCGCAAGAAAGGGATCGCCATCTGTTTCGCCTTGTTCTCCGGGGCGACCATCCTCAACGGCTTTGCCAGCAGCCCCGGCGAGTTCGGCATCTACCGCTTCATCGCCGGCCTTGGCTGCGGCGGCCTGATGCCCAATGCCGTGGCGCTGATGAACGAATACGCGCCCAAACGCCTGCGCAGCACCCTGGTGGCGATCATGTTCAGCGGCTATTCGCTGGGCGGCATGCTCTCGGCAGGGGTCGGCATCTTCATGCTGCCGCGCTTTGGCTGGGAGTCGATGTTCTTCGCCGCTGCGGTGCCGTTGCTGCTGTTGCCGGTGATTCTTTACTACCTGCCGGAATCCGTTGGCTTCCTGGTGCGCCAGGGGCGTACCGATGAAGCGCGCAAGCTGCTCAAGCGCCTGGCCCCGGATTGCGATGTGCAGGCGGATGACACGCTGCAGGCGGCGGACCGCAAAGGCGCTGGCAGCTCGGTGCTGGAACTGTTCCGCAACGGCCTGGCCATCCGCACCCTGGCCCTGTGGCTGGCGTTCTTCTGCTGCCTGCTGATGGTCTATGCGCTGAGCGCGTGGCTACCCAAGCTGATGGCCAACGCCGGCTACAGCCTGGGGTCGAGCCTGTCGTTCCTGCTGGCGCTGAACTTCGGCGGCATGGCCGGGGCAATTCTCGGCGGCTGGCTGGGCGATCGCTACAACCTGGTCAAGGTCAAGGTGGCCTTCTTCATCGCGGCTGCGTTGTCGATCAGCCTGCTTGGGGTGAACAGCCCGATGCCGGTTCTCTACCTGCTGATCTTAGTCGCGGGTGCCACCACCATCGGCACGCAGATCCTGCTGTATGCCGGTGCTGCCCAGCTCTACGGCCTGTCGGTGCGCTCCACCGGCCTTGGCTGGGCATCGGGTATCGGCCGCAACGGTGCCATCGTCGGCCCGCTGCTTGGCGGCGCGCTGATGGGCATCAACCTGCCGCTGCAACTCAATTTCATCGCCTTCGCCATCCCCGGCGCGATTGCCGCGCTGGCCATGGCCGTGCACCTGGCCAGTGGCCGGCGCCAGGCCCAGATGGCGGCGGCCTGATTCTTCAACTGACTGAACTGGAGCTTTTGCATGACAAGCCCGACCATCGAACGGCTGGACGCGATCATCGTCGACCTGCCGACCATCCGCCCGCACAAGCTGGCCATGCACACGATGCAGCAGCAGACCCTGGTAGTGCTGCGCCTGCGCTGCAGCGACGGCGTCGAAGGCATCGGCGAGGCCACCACCATCGGCGGCCTGGCCTACGGCTACGAGAGCCCCGAGGGCATCAAGGCCAACATTGACGCGCACCTGGCGCCCGCGCTGGTCGGCCTGCCAGCCGACAACATCAACGCCGCCATGCTCAAGCTCGACAAGCTGGCCAAGGGCAACACCTTCGCCAAGTCCGGCATCGAAAGCGCCTTGCTCGACGCCCAGGGCAAGCGCCTCGGCCTGCCGGTCAGCGAACTGCTCGGCGGCCGTGTGCGCGACAGCCTGGAAGTGGCCTGGACCTTGGCCAGCGGCGACACCGCCCGCGACATCGCCGAAGCCGAGCACATGCTGGAAGTCCGCCGCCACCGCGTGTTCAAGCTGAAGATCGGCGCCAACCCGCTGGAGCACGACCTCAAGCACGTGGTGGCGATCAAGCGCGAGCTGGGCGAGCGCGCCAGCGTGCGCGTCGACGTCAACCAGTACTGGGACGAGTCGCAAGCCATTCGCGCCTGCCAGGTGCTCGGCGACAACGGCATCGACCTGATCGAACAGCCGATCTCGCGCATCAACCGCACCGGCCAGGTGCGCCTGAACCAGCGCAGCCCGGCACCGATCATGGCCGACGAATCCATCGAGAGCGTCGAGGACGCCTTCAGCCTGGCCGCCGACGGCGCAGCCAGCATCTTCGCCCTGAAGATCGCCAAGAACGGCGGCCCGCGGGCCGTGCTGCGCACCGCGCAGATCGCCGAAGCGGCCGGTATCGCGCTGTATGGCGGGACCATGCTCGAAGGCTCGATCGGCACCCTGGCCTCGGCCCATGCCTTCCTCACGCTGCGCCAGCTGACCTGGGGCACCGAACTGTTCGGGCCGCTGCTGCTGACCGAAGAGATCGTCAACGAGCCGCCGCAGTACCACGACTTCCAGCTGCACGTGCCGCGCACCCCGGGCCTGGGCCTGACCCTCGACGAACAACGCCTGGCGCGCTTTGCCCGCCGCTGAACCAACAGGAGAACTGAACATGCTGTTCCACGTGAAGATGACCGTGAAATTGCCGGTCGACATGGCCCCGGCCAAAGCCGCGCAACTGAAGGCCGACGAGAAGGAACTGGCCCAGCGCCTGCAGCGCGAGGGCAGCTGGCGCCACCTGTGGCGCATCGCCGGGCACTACGCCAACTACAGCGTGTTCGACGTGCCCAGCGTCGAGGCATTGCACGACACGCTGATGCAGCTGCCGCTGTTCCCGTACATGGACATCGAGGTCGACGGCCTGTGCCGCCACCCGTCGTCGATCCACAGCGACGACCGCTGATTCAACCCTTTGCCCAAGAACACCATGAGGTAACCATCATGACCGTGAAGATTTCCCACACTGCCGATATCCAGAAGTTCTTCGAAGAAGCCGCCGGCTTTGGCAACGACCAAGGCAGCCCGCGCCTCAAGCGCATCATCCAGCGTGTGCTGCAGGACACCGGGCGGCTGATCGAAGACCTGGAAATCACCGAGGACGAGTTCTGGCACGCCGTCGACTATCTCAACCGCCTCGGCGGGCGCGGTGAGGCCGGGTTGCTGGTGGCAGGCCTGGGCATCGAGCACTTCCTCGACCTGCTGCAGGATGCCAAGGACGCCGAAGTCGGTTTGACCGGCGGCACCCCGCGCACCATCGAAGGCCCGCTGTATGTGGCCGGTGCGCCGCTCGCTGAAGGTGAAGTGCGCATGGACGACGGCAGCGAGGAGGGCGTGGCTACCGTGATGTTCCTCGAGGGCCAGGTGTTCGACCCTCAGGGCCAGCCGCTGGCCGGCGCCATTGTCGACTTGTGGCATGCCAATACCCGTGGCACCTACTCGTTCTTCGATCAGAGCCAGTCCGAATACAACCTGCGCCGACGCATCATCACCGATGCCGAAGGCCGTTATCGCGCGCGCTCCATCGTGCCGTCCGGTTATGGCTGCGACCCGCAGGGCCCGACCCAGGAATGCCTGGACCTGCTCGGTCGCCATGGCCAGCGCCCGGCACACGTGCACTTCTTCATTTCGGCGCCGGGGCATCGCCACCTGACCACGCAGATCAACCTGGCCGGGGACAAGTACCTGTGGGACGACTTTGCCTACGCCACCCGTGACGGGCTGGTGGGCGAGGTGGTGTTCCATGAAGGGGCAGAGGGGCGCCATGCCGAGTTGAAGTTCGACTTCCAGCTGCAGAAGGCCCAGGCCAATGCGGATGAACAGCGCAGTGGTCGGCCACGGGCCTTGCAGGAGGGCTGATACATCGCCTTGGCTTCTTCGCAGGCGTGCCCGCGAAGAAGCCGACACAGAACAAGAGCCAGCCACCAAGGCCGGCCGATGCCTTGCGAGAAGTCTCATGAAAACCCTGATCAAGGACTGCTCCCTGTCAGCCCTGGTCGCCGGCTGCATCGCGACCCTGATTTCCTACGCCGGCCCACTGGTGATCATCTTCCATGCCGCCGAAGCCGCCGGCCTGTCCCACGCCATGCTGTCGTCCTGGGTCTGGGCCGTGTCCATGGGCAGCGCCGTGCTGGGGGCGGTGCTCAGCCTGCATTACCGGGTGCCGGTGGTGATTGCCTGGTCGATCCCAGGATCGGCACTGCTGGTCACCGCCTTGCCCCAGCTCGGCCTGGAGCAGGCCGTAGGTGCTTACCTGGTCGCCAACCTGCTCCTGCTGCTGATCGGCATCAGCGGGGCCTTCGACCGCATCATCGCGCACCTGCCGGGCGCCATCGCCGCGGGTATGCAGGCCGGCATCCTGTTCAGCTTCGGCACCGAGGTTTTCCGGGCACTGCCGGTGCAGCCGCTGCTGGTGCTGGCGATGTTCACTAGCTACCTGCTGATGCGCAGGCTGCAACCGCGCTATGCCGTCGCTGCCGTGCTGTGCGTCGGTGCGTTGGTGACCCTGGCCAGTGGTGCCTTGCGCAGCGAGGCACTGGTGCTGGAGCTGGCCTCGCCACAGTGGATTACCCCGCAGTTCAGCCTGGCGGCAACCTTCAGCCTGGCACTGCCCATGGTGCTGGTGGCACTGACCGGGCAGTTCATGCCGGGCATGGCAGTGCTGCGCAACGCAGGCTACGGCACGCCGGCCAGCCCGCTGATCAGCGCCAGTGCTCTGGCCGGTGCGCTGCTCGCACCGTTCGGTTGCCATGGCCTGAACCTCGCGGCCGTTACTGCCAGCCTGTGCACCGGCCATGAAGCCCATGAGAACCCGCGCCGGCGCTATGTCGCGGCCGTCGCCGGCAGCACGTTGTACCTGCTGCTGGGGGTTGCCGGGGCCACCTTGATGTCGCTGTTCGCTGCGTTTCCCGCCGCGCTGATCGCAGCCCTGGCCGGGCTTGCCCTGTACGGCGCCATCAGCGAGGCCCTGGCACGCAGCCTGGCTGAACCCAGCGAGCGTGATGCCGGGTTGTTCACCTTCCTGGTCACCGCCTCGGGGGTGTCCTTCCTGGGCCTGTCGGCAGCGTTCTGGGGCCTGCTGTTCGGCCTGCTGGCCCATGCACTGCTGCGCCTGCGCCGCCCGCAACGCCGCGAGGTGCTGCGCCGCAATTCCTGAAAAACCGTGTTCCCCGCGCTTTATCCATAACAACAAGATCAAGAGAGCTTCGGAATGAACCACACCCCTTGCGTCGCCATTGGGCTGACCTTGCTCAGCCCCTCCTTGTTCGCCGCCGAAGGCGGCTTCTTCGAGGATGCCAAAGCCAGCCTCAGCGCCCGCAACTACTACTTCAGCCGTGATTTTTCCGACATCGTCGGGGCCAACCAGCAGTCCAAGGCCGAGGAGTGGGCCCAGGGCTTCATCCTCGATTTCAAGTCCGGCTACACGCCAGGCCCGGTCGGCTTCGGCGTCGATGCCCTGGGCCTGCTCGGCATCAAGCTCGACAGCAGCCCGGACCGGGTCAACACCGGTCTGCTGCCGGTGCACGGTGATGGCCGCGCGGCTGACGAGTACAGCCGCCTGGGCCTCGCTTTCAAGGCCCGGCTGTCGAAGACCGAGCTGCGCGTGGGCGAGTTGCAGCCCAACCTGCCGGTGCTGACCTTCAGTGATATCCGCCTGCTGCCGCCGACGTACCAGGGCACCAGCATCAGCTCGGCGGAAATCGACGGGCTGACCGTGCAGGCCGGGCACCTGACCAGCAGCCACCTGCGCAACGAGGGCGGCGATGGCAAGATGAACGCCATGCTCGGCCATGTGCCCCAGCGCCAGGCCGAAAGCGATGCCTTCAACTATGTGGGCGGTGACTATGCGTTCAACGCCAACCAGAGCAGCGTCAGCCTGTGGTACGGGCAGCTTGAAGATATCTACCACCAGGGTTTCCTGGGCCTGAAGCACAGCAAGCCGGTGGGGGACTGGGTGCTGAGTGCCAATCTTGGCTATTTCACCGCCCAGGAGGATGGCGATGCGTTGCTGGGCAAGATCGACAACCAGGCGTTTTTCTCGATGTTCACTGCCCGGCTGGGTGGCCACAGTTTCCATGCTGGCTACCAGGGCATCTATGGCGACAGCCCGTTCCCACGGGTGTTCGCCAACATTTCGCCGTTGGGCAACGAAGTGCCGACCTATGAGTTTGCCTATACCGACGAGCGTTCGTACCAGCTGCGTTACGACTACAACTTCGCGGCCATGGGTGTTCCAGGCCTGACAGCGACGGTGCGCTATATCACCGGCAACAACGTCGACACGGGCAAAGGGTACGAAGGCAAGGATCGCGAACGCGATCTGGATATAGGCTATGCCGTGCAGAGTGGGGTGCTAAAAGGGCTGGGCATCAGGGTTCGCAATGCCATGGCGCGCTCCAACTACCGCAGTGATATCGACGAGAACCGGTTGACCCTGGTGTACACCTGGCAGCTGTTTTGAGGCGTCACCGGCCATTTGTTGTCACACAGCAGCGATTGCGCCACCCGGGTAACGGGGGTTAGGTTTCCTCAATGGCCATTGAGGAAACCTGACTTTGGACTCCATCACCCAAGCCGTGCTCGGTGCTGCGCTGCAAGGCACGGTACTCGGCCGTATCCAGGGCCGTCGCTCGCTTATCTATGGCGCTGCCCTGGGCACCGTGCCGGACCTCGACGTGGTCATCCGCTACGCCGACCCGGTGTCGCAGATGACCTACCACCGCGGCTTCTCCCATTCGATCTTCGTCCTCACCGGCCTGGCCCTGCTGCTGGCCTGGCTGGTCAACCGGCTCACCCGAACACGATGGCCCGACAAAGGCTACACGCAGCCCCGGCTGTTTTTGGCGTTCTGGCTGGTGCTGGTAACTCACCCGATCCTCGACGCGTTCACGGTCTACGGCACCCAGCTGTTCTGGCCGCTGCAATTCACCCCGCTGAGCTGGGCGGCGGTGTTCATCATCGATCCGGTCTATACCGTGCCGCTGTTGGCGGCTGTGCTTTACGCCGCCTTCAAGGGGCTGCAGGGCAGGGCCGTGCAGCTGTTGAGCCTGGCACTGGTATTGAGCAGCGCCTACCTGGGGTTCGGCCTGGCCGGGCGCATTGCCGCCGAGCAGCGCTTTCAACTGGCGCTCGGGCAGCAAGGTATCCAGGCAAGCCAAGTGCGCGCCGTGCCCATCGCATTCAACAGCCTAGTCTGGCGGGTGCTGGCCAAGACCCCGGAGGGTTTCTACTACGAGGGCATCAGCAGCACGTTTGACCGTGAACCACCGGAGATGCAGCGCCTGCCACTGAACCTGGCGGCGCGCGATGACCTGTACGATGCGCCTTTGCTTGAGCGGCTGCGCTGGTTTACCGGTGACTGGCTGCGCTATGACGTCATCGACGATCAACTGGTGGTCACCGACCTGCGCATGGGCATCCCCGGCAATTACACCTTTCGCTTCAACATGGCCCACCGCGATGGCCAGGGGCAGTGGGTCGCCGATACGCCAAGCCGCTGGGCCGGCTCAGGGGTCGGCGCGATGTTCAATAACGGTGACCTGGCGCTGATCTGGCGGCGGATTCTCGACCAGCGACCGCCGTTGCCGTTGGCCGCCTGGAGCGAGCGCTGAGCACTTGCCCTTGCAATACTGCGATTTGCAACCATTTAAGCCGGCCTTCTGCATGCCCAGGAATCAGCCATGGAACCCAACCGCTTCGGCGACATCGCCGCCTTCGTCAGTGCCGTGAAGGCTGGCAGCTTCACCGCCGCAGCTGCCAGCCTGGGCCTGACCCGCTCGGCAGTGGGCAAGAGCATCGCCCGCCTGGAGGCGCGCATGGCCGTGCGCCTGCTCAACCGTACCACGCGCAAGCTGAGCCTGACCGACGAGGGCCTGGTAGCTTACGAGCGCTGGCGGCAGATTCTCGATGACCTGGACGAGGTGGAAAGCACCATGGCCCAGCGCCGTGGCAAGCCCACCGGCACCCTGCGCCTGACTGCGCCGCTGTCGCTCGGCCAGCGTCATGTGCTGCCGATTCTCGACCAGTACCTCAAGCAATGGCCGGAGCTGCGGGCCGATATCCGTTTCACCGACCGCTTCGTCGACCTGGTCGAGGAGGGCGTCGACGTTGCCGTACGCATCGGTCTGCCCAAGGAAGATTCGCAACTGCTGACTCGCACGGTGGCCTGGCAGCAGTTCGTCACCTGTGCTTCGCCCGCGTACCTTGAAGCACGTGGCATACCGCAGGTTCCCGCCGACCTCTACGGCCATGACAAGATCGCCTTTCTCGCTGGCGAGAAGGCCATGCCCTGGCGCTTCCACACCGACGCGGGCCTGCACCTGTGTGAAAACCCTGGGCGGCTGAACATCGACAGTTCCGAGGCCATGCTTGACGGTGCCAGGGCAGGTTTCGGGCTGATTCACCTGCCGACCTACATTACCGGCGACGACCTGCGCGCCGGCACCCTGGTGGAGGTGCTGCAAGGTTACCGGCCACCGGCAGACCCGATTCGCATCGTGTACCCGAGCAAGCGTCATCTGTCCCCTCGGGTACGCGGCTTCATTGACCTGCTGGTAGTCAGCTGGGAAACGGGCGTGCCCTGGGAGTCCTGATTGGGGACTACCAGGCCCCTATGTAGGGCCTGAAGCCGGGTTTATCCCTGGCGCCGCAGCGCAGACACTGGCGTCACTGATAATCCATCTGGAGACCCCATGACTGCCTTGTCCGTACTGGATCTGGTCATGATCGGCGAGGGCAAGACCTTCGCCGACGCGATCGAAGAATCCCGCCAACTGGCTCGCCATGTCGAGCAGCATGGCTACAGCCGCTACTGGATCGCCGAGCATCACGACATGCCTGGCATTGGTTCGGCTGCCACCTCGCTGGTGATTAACGAGATCGCCAATGCCACGAAGCACATCCGCGTGGGGGCCGGCGGCATCATGCTGCCCAACCATGCGCCGCTGGTGGTCGCTGAGCAGTTCGGCACCCTCGACACCCTGCATCCGGGCCGTATCGACCTCGGTCTGGGCCGTGCACCCGGTACCTCCGGACCGACCGTGCGGGCCCTGCGTGGCGCCGCGCCGGAGCGCGACTTCAACCAGGACATCGCCGAGCTGCGCGACTATCTGGCCGACAACCGCAAACGCCAGGTCCGTGGCGTACCGGGCGCGCACGAGGTACCAATATGGATCCTCGGCTCCAGCCTGTTCGGTGCAGACCTGGCGGCGAAGCTTGGTCTGCCCTATGCCTTCGCCTCGCACTTCGCGCCGCGTTACCTGCTGCAGGCGATCGCCCATTACCGGGCGAACTTCCAGCCGTCCGCGCAACTGGCCAAACCGTATGTGATGGTGGGCGTAAACCTGTTCGCCGCCGACAGCGATGCCGAGGCGGATTACCAGGCCAGTTCGCATCGCAAGTGGATGCTCGACTTGCACGTCGGGCGCTTCGGCTTGCTGCCCAAACCGCAGGAAGGGTATGTGCAGAGCTTGCCGGGTCACGAGCGGGCGGTACTGGAACAGGTGATGGCCTGCAGCATTGCCGGTGGGCCTGAGCGGGTGCGTGAAGGGCTGCGTTCGCTGATCGAGCAGACCGCTGCGGATGAGCTGATGATCGATTGCCGGATCCATGACCCGTTGGCGCGTTTGCGCTCGCATGCCTATGCGGCGCGGGCTTTGGCGGAACTCGGATAATGCCTAGTACGTTTTCTCATATTAAAGACGAACACACCTGATAAAAATGCTAGTAGCTATTCTTGCGTGATCGTTCGAAGATAAGGCTGCGCTGGACATCACTGTCACGACGGTTGCCCAGTAAAAACAAAATTCAGAGATTAAGGTGAAGAACATGGCTGGAGAACAAACGGGCACGGTGAAATGGTTCAACGATGAAAAAGGCTTTGGATTCATCACGCCTGATGGTGGCGGTGATGATCTTTTCGTCCATTTCAAATCCATTGAGGCGGACGGGTTCAAGAGTTTGAAAGAAGGCCAAAAGGTCAGTTTTGTGGCTGAAAAGGGCCAGAAAGGCATGCAGGCAGCCCGCGTGCGTCCTGTATAGCAGGCCTTTGCCTTGCGCTTGTTCGCTCATTGCCTGAATGAGCGCAAGGCTTATCCGCACGGAGGTGTTGATCATGTCCAGTCGCGTTCGCAAGACAAACCCGCTATCCGTATCTGCTGATCCTGAGATTGAGGCTGCAGAACAAGGCATGTATTTTCTGCAGGAGCCCGGCAAACAGTTCCGTGAAGGCCAGACGGTCTCCTACGAGGTGGGAATTGATGAGCAAGGCCGCCTTTACGCTTTCAATGTGCGGATTGAAGTTGAACCCCCTTTGCATTAGTCAGATCAACGATTGAAAAATGGGAGCCATTCAGCTCCCTTTTCAGCATAAGGTTTTCCTGTAATGGCCTCTTGCGGATAAATCAGGCCGGGGCAGGAGAATGATCAGCGACGCGCCAACCGCCCACTGACAAAGTGCGCCACATCGTTGAACCCCGGCGTCGACGCATGCCCCGGCGTTACCAGCGCATCGATGAATGCCTCGTCTTCGGCTGTGATCTTCACTTCCAGCGCCCCGCCATAGGTATCCCACTGCGCCTCGGTGCGCGGCCCAACGATGGCCGAGCTGACCAATTGGCTGTTGAGCACCCAGGCAATCGCGAACTCGACCAGCCCGACGCCCTTGGCCTGAGCGTAGTCCTGCAGCTGCCGGGCAATGGCCAGCGACTCCTGGCGCCATTCCACCTCCATGATGCGCTTGTCCTGGCGTGCAGCGCGGCTGCCCGCTTCGGGCTCGGCCCCAGGCGCATACTTGCCGCTGAGCACACCACGGGCCAGCGGGCTGAACGGCACCACGCCCAGGCCGTGATACGCGGCGGCGGTCATCTGCTCAGGCTCGGCCTGGCGGTTGACGATGTTGTACAACGGCTGGCTCACCACCGGCTTGGCCACGCCCAGGCGCTCGGCGAGGTTGCAGAGCTCGGCGATGCGCCAGCCACGGTAATTGGACACCCCCCAGTAACGGATCTTGCCCTGCTGCAGCAGGTCGCCGATGGCACGCACGGTCTCCTCCAGCGGCACCTTGTGGTCTTCGCGGTGCAGGTAGTAGATGTCCAGGTAATCTAGGTGCATGCGCGTCAGCGTGGCTTCGATGCCATTGAAGATGTGCTTGCGCGACAGCCCGCTGCGGTTGGGCAGGCCATCGGTCGGTCCCATGCCGACCTTGGAGGCGACGATCCAGTCCTGGCGGTGGCGCGCCACCGCTTCCCCGACGATTTCTTCGGAGCGGCCGGCGTTGTACACGTCGGCGGTGTCGATGAAGTTGATGCCCTGGTCCCAGGCTTTGTCGATGATCCGTAGCGCATCCTCGGTGCTGGTCTGCTCGCCGAACATCATGCTGCCCAGGGTCAGGGCGGAGACTTGCAGGCCAGATTGGCCCAGGGGACGGTAGATCATGCCGAGTATCCTTTGCGGGGAATGATCCGCTTGTTTTACACAGAACCGACGGGCTTTGAAAGGCCGCAGGGGCGGTGAAATCAGCCAATCAGCTCAAGGGCTTGATCAAGGGTCAAAGGCCGCTTCATCCGTTGCGACAACGTCGCCATGGCATCCGAATAGCCCTTGGCTACCACGGCCTCGACCTGATCCCCGACACACTGCAAGGCAATGAAGTCACCTTTCTCCGGCTCCCCCACAAACGCGATGCGATCCCAGTCCCGGGCGTGCCCCAGTACCTCGTAGGTGCGACCGTGCTGGTAGGTCCAGAAGAACGGCACGTCGTTGTACCGGCGCTGTTCGCCCAACATGTTGGCAGCGGCGATCACCCCATGCTGCTGGGCCAACCGCCAGTGCTCGATGCGCACTGGCCGGCCCCCATGCGGGAAGGTGGCGATGTCGCCGGCAGCCCATAGCCCCTCAGCGGCGTGCAGCTCGGCATCGACCACCAGCGACTGATCCTTGGCCAACGGCACGCCCTGCACGAAGGCCGTGGCCGGTTTGACACCGGTGCCTAGCAGCACCAGGGGCGCGACCAGCTCTTCGCCATTGGCCAGCTGCACGGCTTCGACCTTGTCTTCGCCCAGGAAGCGTTCAACCTCGGTCGGGCCATGAAAGACCACGCCCTTGCGTTCATGCAGTTCGCGAATACAACGGCCGATACGCTCACCGAGCTGCTTGGCCAACGGGACTTGGTGACGCGTGACCACATGCACCTGCGCGCCGTACTTGCGCAGTGCCGAGGCGGCTTCCAGGCCAATGAACCCGTCACCGACGATCACCACCGGCTGCCCAGGTTCGGCGGCATCGAGCAGGCGTGCGGCATCCTCACGCGAGCGCAGGGTCATGATACCGGGCAGGTCGACCCCTGGCAGTTGCGGGCGCAGTGGTTTGCCGCCAGTGGCCAGCAGGGCGGCGTCGTATTCGATGTGCTGGCCGTCGGCGAGGGTGATCTGGCGTTTTTTTACATCCAGCGCCCGCACCTTGCCAACGCGCCGATCGAGGTGGCCTTTGCGCAGCTGGTCGGGCTCGATCAAGGTTGACACCTCGTCGGGTGCCATCTCCCCGGCAATGACGAATTTGCTCAAGGCGGTGCGGTCGTAGGCGGGTTGGCGCTCCTGGTCGAGCCAGACCAGGTGCCCGCCAAAGCCGTGGTCGAGCAGCGTGGCGACCGCCGCGGAGCCGGCAGCACCGGCACCGATCACCACGAAGGTACGGGCATCGCTGTGTCGCGGTGGCTCGCTTTTCGGCAATGGCTGGTCATCGACCCACACTTCACCGTCCTTGACCCACGCCCGGTAGCGGCGCAGGTCGGTCAGCGCCGGAGGTTCACACACCGCACCTTCATCAACGGCAAACGCAGCCTTGTGCCAGGGGCAGACCAGCAGGCCACCGCAGATCACGCCTTCTTCCAAGGGTGCGCCTTCGTGCGGGCAGTTGCCCTGGTAGGCGTGGACCTGGTCGCCCTGGCGGACCAGGATCATTTCTTCGTTGCCGGCCTGAACGCGCAAGGGGCGCTTGGGATCGAGCTGTTCGAGGCGAGCCACGGCGTGCTGGGTCATGGGGCTTCTCCAAAGGGGCCTTTGGAACCATTTGACGCCTGGGGTGGGAGGGGGATGCGTCGATCTGACGATCGGCGCCGTTGTTCGCCTTGGGATTTGCAGCGCCTGGGAGATCGAGCGCCGCGGCGGCGCTCGATCTCATCGGCGGTGCAAACCTCCCGTCGAACTCACCAGCAAACTCAATGGGTCCGGGCAGCAGTCAATGCACCAGCCCGGGTAACCCGCAGGGCCACCAGGCTACCCAGCACGATCAGCGCCGCCAGCGAATACAGCGCAGCATCGGTCGAACCGGTCTGGTCCTTGATGAAGCCGACCAGGTACGGGCTGAGGAAGCCGGCCATCTGGCCCACCGAGTTGATGATCGCCAGGCCCGCCACTGCGGCACTGGCGCTGAGCAGCGCGGTCGGCATCGGCCAGAACATCGGCAGGCCGGTGAGGGCGCCCATGGTGGCGATCGACAGGCCGAGGATGGCGATGGTCGGGTTGGCAGCGAAGTTGACCGCAATCAGCAGGCCGACGGCGCCCATCAGCATCGGCACCACAAGATGCCAGCGGCGTTCGTTGCGCAAGTCCGCCGAGCGGCCGCACAGAATCATGAATACCCCGGCCAGCAGGTACGGAATGGCGCTCAGCCAGCCGATCAGCAGCGGGTTGTCGAAGCCCATGTTCTTGATGATCGACGGCAGCCAGAAGTTGATCGCGTACACGCCGCTCTGGATGCAGAAGTAGACGAAGCCGAAGGTCCAGATCAGCGGGTTGGTCAGCACCGCCATGACACTGTCACCGGTGGTGTTCGGCTTGCTGGCCGCGTCGGCCTCGAGGTCGGCGGCGATCAGCTGGCGTTCGGCCGGGCTCAGCCAAGCGGCTTTCTGGTAGCCATCGCTGAGCAGCTTGATCGCCAGCACGCCGAGGACCACGGTGGGTACGCCCTGGATCAGGAACATCCACTGCCAGCCGGCCAGGCCATGCTGGCCGGCGGCGAAGTGTTCGAGGATCCAGCCCGAAAATGGCCCGCCGAGCAGGCCCGACACCGGGATCGCCGACATGAACAAGGCCATGATGCGGCCACGACGGTCAGCCGGGAACCAGCGCGAAAGGTACAGCACCACGCCGGGGAAGAAGCCTGCCTCGGCCGCGCCGGTCAGCAGGCGCAGGGTGTAGAACTCGGTCGGGGTGGTGACGAACAGCAGGCAGGTCGAAAGGCTGCCCCAGGCGATCATCATCGCCGCAATCCAGCGCCGCGGGCCGAAGCGGTTGAGCGCCAGGTTGCTCGGCAGGCCGCAGAGCACGTAGCCGATGAAGAAGATGCCGGCGCCAAGGCCGTACACGGTTTCGCTGAACTTCAGTGCATCGAGCATCTGCAGCTTGGCAAAGCCGACGTTGACGCGGTCCAGGTAGTTGAACAGGTAGCAGATGAAAATGAACGGGATCAGCCGCAGGGTGATGCGCCGGTACAGCGCGTTGCGGGTGATATCGGTGCCTTGGTCAGGGGCAGGGCTGTGTGCCATGATCGTGGTCTCTGTTGTTATGGTTGTCGCCGCGTCGCCTGTGCCGGCGCTCGCCCTGACGAGTCTCGGGGAGTGCGACGCGCCTGTCTTTGTGCTTTTGCACAGCGTATCGTGCATGGTGCTGTGCCGCCGTACAAAAGCTGACACGATTAAGGACCGCTGAATGTTCGAACTGGACCATGACCTGGCGCAGGATATCGTCGATCGGGCGATGGCCATTCTGCCGTGCAATGTCAACGTCATGGACAGCCAGGGGCTGATCCTCGGCAGTGGCGAGCCCGAGCGCATCAACACCCGCCACGAGGGTGCGCAGCTGGTGTTGGCCAATGGCCGGGTGGTCGAGCTGGACGTCGACGCGGCCAAGTGCCTGAAGGGCGTGCAGCCCGGCGTCAACCTGCCGTTGATGCTCGACGGGCGCCTGATCGGCGTGCTCGGCCTGACCGGCGAGCCACAGCAACTGCGCACCTACGGCGAACTGGTGCGCATGACCGCCGAAATGCTGCTGGCGCAACGCCATCTACAGGTCGAGCAGCAGTGGCGGCGACAGCGTTGCGATGACCTGCTGGCGTTGCTGCTCGGTGGCACTGGTGATTCGCCACGGCTGCTGGATGAGGCGCAGCAGCTGGGCCTGAAACCCCAGTTGCCACGGGTGCCGTGTCTGTTCGAGCTGCAATCCGGGCCACCTGCCGAAACGTTGTCGGCCTGGTTGATGAGCCGCTACCCGGAAAGCTGGTGCGTGAGCCCTTCGCGCGAGTCGCTGCTGTGGTGCCGCCCGGCGGGGCTGGTGCTGGATGAAGCACGCCTGATCGAACGCCTGCAGCGCCATGGCTGGGAGGTCGAACGCCTGGCGTTGGGCAGCGCGGCGCAGAGCCTGGAGCAATTGCGCCGGGGTTACCGTCGGGTGCGTGACTTGCTGGCCTATGGCCGTGAGGTGCTGCCGAAACAACAGCTGCTGAGCCTCAGCCGCTACCGCCTGCCAGCCTTGCTCTGGCGCCACCGCAACGAAGACGCGCTGGATGAACTGTTGGAGCCGCTGCAGCGCATTCGCGCCCGCGATGCCAGCGGCCAGTTGCTGATCACGCTGCGCGCCTGGTGCGCGCACGATGGCCAGAGCCAAGCCTGTGCCGATGCCCTGGGGATCCACCGCAACAGCCTGCGCTACCGCCTGGAGCGCATCGCTGAACTGGGCGAGGTAGACCCGTTGCGCCTGGAAGGCATGCTGAGCCTGTATCTGGGGCTGCAACTGCTGCCGGCTGATTGAACGCCGCCAAAGGCATTTGCCCAAACAACGCCGCTGGCCTTTTGTGCATCCGACCGAGGCCGGCGCGCCAGACAACTGTCAGCATGCCCGTCATCAGGACAGGAGAATCCCCATGAAAATCGTCATCGCCCCCGACTCGTTCAAGGACAGCCTCGACGCTGCCGGTGTCTCCCGTGCCATCGCCCTTGGCCTGGGTGAGGCGCTGCCCGCTGCCGAACTGGTCGAATGCCCGATGGCCGATGGTGGCGAAGGCACCATGGAGGCGATTGTCGCGGCCAGCCATGGCGAACTGCGCCGGTTGACCGTGCGCGGGCCGCTGGGGCAAAGCGTGGAAGCCGGCTGGGGCTGGCTGGCAGACAGCCGCACCGCCGTGATCGAGATGGCCCAGGCCAGCGGTATCCAGCTGGTACCCAGCGGCCAGCGTGATGCCTGCCGCAGCAGCACCTGGGGCACCGGTGAGCTGATCGCCGCCGCCCTGGCGGCCGGGGCACAACGCATCGTCCTGGCCATTGGCGGCAGTGCCACCAATGATGGCGGCAGCGGCATGCTGCGCGCCCTGGGCCTGCGCCTGCTGGATGCCAACGGGCAAGCGCTGGAGGAGGGTGGCCTGGCCTTGGCGCGGCTGGCCCGTATCGACGCCAGTGACCTGGACCCCCGCCTGGCCGAGGTGCAGGTTGAAGTGGCGGCCGATGTCGACAACCCGCTGTGCGGTGCCAATGGCGCTTCGGCGATCTTTGGCCCGCAGAAGGGCGCCAACCCCGAGCAGGTGCAGGCACTGGACCAGGCCCTTGGCCATTTTGCCGACCACTGTGCCCAGCTGCTGGGTGAGGACGTGCGCGACTTCCCGGGGTGCGGTGCGGCCGGGGGCATGGGCTTTGCCGCCAAGGCCTTCATGGGTGCGCGCTTCCGCCCTGGGGTGGAAGTGGTCGCGGAGTTGGCCGGGCTGGACACGCTGGTGCAAGGCGCCGACCTGGTGATTACCGGTGAAGGGCGCTTCGACGCCCAGACGCTGCGCGGCAAGACCCCCATGGGAGTGGCCCGGGTGGCCAAGCGCCACGGGGTGCCGGTGGTGGTGCTGGCGGGCACTTTGGGCGAAGGCTACCAACAGCTGTATGCCCATGGCATCGACGCGGCCTTTGCCCTGGCCAGCGGGCCGATGACCCTGGAGCAGGCCTGCGCGAATGCCGCGCAGCTTCTGCACGACCGTGCCGGCGATATCGCCCGTGTCTGGCAATGCGCCAGGCAGCAGCGCTGATAGGTGGCATCGCGCGGTACGCCTTCAAGGAATCAGCGCCTGCCCCTGGCTGGCCGGTAGCACGGCCAGCTCGCCAAAGCGTTGCGCCGCATCGATATAGCGCAATGCCGACTTGGCGTCCTTCCAGCCGACGTAGCTCATCAGGGCCTTCAGCTCCCAACCATTGGCCGTTGCCCAGGTGGCGAAGCCGCGCCGCAGGGAATGGCCGGTGTACAGCGCGGCGGGTACCCCGGCCCGTGCCAGCATGCGCCGCAGCAGGCCGACCAGGCTGTTGCTGTTGAGGGGGGTGTCGCTGAGGTTGCCCCAGCGGTCGAGCTTGCGGAATACCGGGCCGTGGGCGATGCCTGCCACCTCGATCCATTGCAGATAGGCATTGACCGGGCACAGCGTTTTCAGGGCCGGGGTGCGGTGCTGCACGCCCAGTGCTTCGCGGTCGCCCTTGCTGCGAGGCAGGAACAGGGTAATGCCGACGCCGGCTTCGGCCTGGATGTGCTCCACCCGCAACCGTGCCAGTTCATCACCGCGAAAGCCGCGCCAGAAGCCCAGCAACAGCAAGGCAGTGTCACGCCGCGCGCGACGCAAGGCTGGCAGGTTGTGGCATGCGCGGGCCTGGGTGGCTTCTGCTTCGAAACGTTCGACGGCTGCCTGCAGGTGTTGCAGCAACAGCGGGGCGGCTTGCCTGGGCGGCGTCGGGTGCAGGGTGCGGATGCCGCGCAGCACCTGGCGCACCAGCGGCGCCTTGGTCGGGTCGGGGAAGCCTTGGCTGATGTGCCACTGGCTGAGTGCTGCCAGGCGTTGGCGCAAGGTGCTGACCGCGTGCTGTTCGGCGTGATCGGCCAGGTAGCGGGCGATGCTGTCGGCGGTGGCCGGCAGGAAACCGCCCCAATGGGCCTCGAAGTGTTCGATGGCGGCCTGGTAGCTGCGCCGGGTGTTGTCGCGGGTGGCGGCGCGGACGTAGCGCTCGATGTCGGTCATGGTGGTGGTGCCAGCTTCATATTAGCGACACCATAACGCTTATTGGTTTGCCTGTCCGGGCCTCTCGCGGCTGAAGCCGTTCCTACAGGTACCGCATAGTCCTGCAGGGTCGGCTTAAGGTTTTCCCCGATCCGCCAGCGGCGTCTGTATGCGCGTGGTCTCTTCCTGCAGGTAAGTGATCAGCGCGGTGATCTCGGTATCGCCCAGGCGCATGTTAGGCATGGCCAGGCGGTTGTACTGTTCGTAGAGCAGGGTGGCCAGCGGTTCCTTTTCGGCCAGCATCTGGTCCGGCTCTTTCAGCCAGCGTATCAGCCAGTTTGGGTCGCGTTGCTGGGTTACGCCGAGCAGGTCGGGGCCGATGCCGGGTTGGCCGGGTTCGGTGTTACCCACGGTATGGCACGAGGAGCAGCGGGTGCGGAAGATCTGTTCGCCGCTGCTGGGCGGGCGGATCTGCGGTGCGCTGGCGTAGTCGTTGCTCATGGCACTGGCCTGTTTCCAGTTGTGCAGGCTGTTGCCCAGGCGGTCGGCAAGGATGTACGGGCTTTCGAACGGTGAGGCCTTCATCCAGCGGCCAGTGGCCTGGTTGCCGATGATCAGGCTCAGGTTGTGGTCCTTGGAGCGCCCGTTTTCCAGGCCTTCGATGTACAGGCCCAGGCGCCGGCGCAGCTGTTCGATGTCTTCAGGTTCGCCGGTGAGCAGGGTCCAGCCGGGGCCGATGCCAAACTTTTCGGCATAGCGCTTGAGGGTGGCGGGGGTGTCGTTGTAGGGGTCGATGCTGATGGAGTAGAGGAAGATGTCCTTGCCCACCCGGTCCCCGAGGATCTTCTGTACCTGGCGCAGGCGGGCGGTTTCCACCGGGCAGGAGTCGGAACAGCCGGTAAAGATGAAGTTGATCGCCACCACCTTGTCCTTGATCAGGTCGTCGAAGAACCGCACCTTCTTGCCGTCCTGGGTGACCAGCGGGGTATTGGGGAAGTAGCTGGCGCCCCACGGTGTGGCGGCCTCGGCCGAGGGTGCCGACTGCGCCGATTGCGCTGGCTTGATCGGCCAGTAGTGAGTACCGGCAGCAAACAGGGTGAGGGCAAGCAGAACACGCCATGACAGGGCCATGATGTCATTCCTCCAGGGTTGATGCAGTTGGGGCCGCAAAGCGGCCCCTTTTCAATGGAACAGTCACTTGATGCTGATTGGCGCCGTCACGCTCTGGCCCAGTGCCGACTTCACGGTAATCGTCGCCGGTGTCGCCGGGCCGCTGCCGGTGGTGGTCACCGACAACCGCCAGCGTGCCCCGGTACCTGCCGCCGTCAGCGTCGCCGTGCCCAGGTTCAGCGGGCCGCTGGTGGTGGCTGCGGTCACGCTGATGCTGTTGCCGGTGGCCACCGAGGTGGTGCCGGAGATGTCCCAGGTGTAGCGGTTGTTGCTGCGTACCTGCACCACGGCGCTGCTGACCTGGATCTGGTCCGCTACCACAGCAGGGCTCACCGCGACACTGACCGTGGCCTGGTTCAGCGAATCGGCACCCTTGGCGTCACGCGCCGTGTAGGCAAAGCTGGCGGTGAACGGGGCGTCGACCGTGGCCGGCGGGGTGTAGGTCACGGTGGTGCCATCGGTGCTGACCGTACCCTTGCCGGAATCAGGCTGGTTGAGGCCCTTGACGGTCAGCGGCAGGTTGCCTTCGGGGTCGGTGTCATTGGCCAGCACGTTGATCACGATCGGCTTGCCGGCCGTGGTCGCGGCGCTGTCGTTCACGGCCACCGGTGGCTTGTTGGCAGTGTCGGTGGTGGTGTTACTGGCGGTGCGGAAGGTTGGCAGGCCCACCGACGCCATGTATTGCACACCATCCCAACCCGGCAGCGGGGTTGGCATCACCTGGAATTGGCCCGGGTGCTCGATGTCCCAGCGCAGCAGCATCGAGTTGTCTTCGTGCTGGGTGTTGTGGCAATGCTCCATGTAGGTCCCGGCGAATTCACGGAAGTGAATGGCCATTTCCACCTCAGACGAGGAGTCGGCATCCGGGCCGATGCGGTAGACGTCCTTGCGTGCCCATTTTTCCCATTCCGGTGGAGCCTTGCCATCACGGCTGAGGATCACGCCTTCCTCGAAGTGAACATGCACCGGGTGGCTCCAGCCGCTGCCGCCGTTCTTGATCTTCCACACCTCCAGGGTGCCGTCGCCACTGAAACCGGACTGGGTCGCTTCGCTGGCCAGCTGCGCTGCCGCGGAGATGCGCCGTGGGTCCATGCTGTAGCCAAAGCCACCGTCGGTCTTGATGGTCCAGGGGGTGGTGTCGGTGCCGTCGGAGCGGCCGAAGGTGAACTCGCGGTGGCGCGCGGCCTTGATCTTGGCCTGGTCGGCCACGGCGTTGCGATCGATCACCAGCGGGATCATTTTCAGGCCTTCAGCCTTGCCCGGTTTGGCCGGCTCATAGGCGCTCGGGTCCATGCTGACGTCAGTGCCGTTGTAGGGTTGCACGACCAGTTGCATGACCTTGCCGACCACTGGGTCGCCTTTGTCCCATTCAGGCCCGCTGCTGGTCTGCTTGATCACCGCCTTGTACTTCTCGGACAGCACGTCGGCCAGCGAAATGGCCTGTTTCGGGCCCTTGCCGGTTTCATGCTCCATGATGTTGACGATGTACAGCTTGTCGCCGACTTTGATCCCGTTCTTGGCGAAGTTGATGATGATGTCGTAACGCTCGGCGATGCCTTGCAGTGGCAGGATGGCGTTGTTGTCGTCGGTCTTGCCATCGCCGTTGAGGTCCAGGGTGCCGTCGAATGGCACGGCATGTTCCATGATGTTGCCGTCGTTGGCGATCATGTGGAACGGCACGCGGGCGTACGATACGTTGGAGCCGGACGGCCCCTTGAACTCGCCACTGTTGCCAGCGATTTCACGCACCACGGCAAACTTGAAGTAGCGCGACACCGAGCCGTTGAGGATACGGAAGCGGTAGCTACGTGCGCGGACCTTGAGCTTGGGCTGGTACTGCCAGTTGACCAGCACCTGGTCACCGAGGAAGCCGTCGGTGTTGAACGGGTTGAACCACAGCTGGCCGTTCTGATCCCAGGCCTTGTCGGCGATCACCAGGTTGACGTCATAGTCGCGGTTGCCCCACGGCATGGCCGAGCCGCTCGGGAAGCGCAGGTTGACGCCGTCCTGCAGCGCTTCATTACCGCGGTCCAGCGCGCTGTAGTAGTTCATCATCACGGCATTGCCTTTGTAGACGTTCTGCGCCGTGAAATCCATCATGTGGTCGTGGAACCAGTGGGTACTCATGGTTTCGTGCCAGTCGCCACGAATCTTGATGCTGCCGTTCTCGCAGGTTTTCAGCCCTGGGTTGGCGTCGTTGACGAACAGGGTTTCACCCGGCGAGCAGGGGAAGGCGGCGCGCGGGTCTTCGGCACGGGTGTTGATGGTGTCGTAGCCGGCCAGCTGGATCGGCCAGCGGTAGTCGTAGTACTGGCCGGGGAAGAAGTAGGCGTTGGCAAAGCCATCGCTCTCGGCCGGCGAGTGACCGTTGTGCTCGTGGGTGGAGATGGTGTGCAGGCCGAAGCCGGCGTTGGCTGCCGGGTCGATCGGCAGGGCGTTGTAGTGGCGCATCAGCACCGGCTGGCCATAGCGGACCATCAGCAGTTTCGGCGGAAAGGTGCCGTCGAAGGTCCACAGCGACTTGTGGTTCTGCAGGGGGAAGTTGGGGTGGAAACGGGTGTCGATGCCCTTGGTGGTGCCGAGGGTGTTCGGGATGTCCGAGGTCTGGTAATACAGCCCGCCCGGTGCGAACTCGCCGACGGCATAGTTGTGCAGCTGCTTGCGGTCACGCAGCCCCTGGTTGATGCGCGCACCGGCCTGCGCGGTCTTGAACGCCGCCTGGGGGTAGAACTCGTTCCAACGCTGGTGCGACCAGCCTTTTCCTGGTGGCCGGCCTTCCGCTGGTGAGCCGACCGAGTTGCGGTTCAGGAACAGCTCGATCTGCGCCTTCCACGGGTTGCGGTCCAGGGTGTTGGCGTACTGGGTCGGGTACGGGTACAGCCCCGGTTGCTTGAGGAAGGCTTCCAGGGCATTGCCGTTGGGGCTGCTGCGGGCGACCACGTTGGGGTCTTGAGCAGGTTCCGCGCCCAGCGTGGGCACCGGGAAGGTCAGCGTCGGTGGTGGCAGGTTGGGGTCGAGTTTTTCCGGTCCGAATTCCTCGAACAGCAGCAATTGCTGGGTAAACGGCTGCGCCCCGAACAACGGGCTCGGCTTGCCGTTGGTAGGGTAGTTGCGTGACGTCTGCAGGGCGGGCGGCAGCACGTTGTCGACGAGGTTGCTGGTGCGATCACCATATACCCCATTTTGTAGCTCCAGCGATCCTTGGTTGGCCTCGGGCAGGGTGGACAGGTTGAGCAGCGCCGGGGCGGGGTCTGCTGGCTGGTCATCGTAATGCGACGGGTCCGTCGGCGGTGGCTGGCTGACATCATCCATCGAGGAGGCCATGGCTGAGATCAGCCCGAAGCTGAGCATCAGCGCGGTCACGGCGGACAATGTGAAGGCGTGGCTGTTGGGGTGGATCACGGCAGGTGTTTTCATTGCCTGGTGCCTCGCTCGCAGCAAAATGGCTATGGGCCATCAATGGCGTATTGCCGGGTTTTTATGGCCTGAGCAACGGCTGTGCCAACAGGTGTTTCGGTAATACTTTGTTAAACAACTCCTTGCGGCGCCTGATGCGCGCTAAATAACAGGGTGTCAAAGACCGGGTGTAGGCCCCCGAAACTGGGCGGGGTGGGGGCCCAACTCCGGTGGTGGGGTGGGTGACAATTGGTGATTGGCGCTGTATACCTGTTGCCCACCAAGGGGAGCCCGGCAACGGGCTGAGAAACCGCTGGCAGCTGCAGCGCGGTGACCCTTCGAACCTGATCCGGATAATGCCGGCGAAGGGATGGGACTGAACCTGCCTTTTGCCGGCCTCACTGCGAGGCCACACCATGACCGAACGCTTTAGCGAAACCCTGCAACGCCAGAACCAACCGACTTGGTCGGCCGCCGTCGGCCACCGTTTCGTCACCGAACTCTGTGCCGGCAGCGTGGCCGACCCGATCATGGTCCGCTACCTGGTCCAGGACCACCGCTTTCTCGACAGCTTCCTGACCTTGCTCGGTGCCGCCATCGCCAGCGCCGACACCTTTGAGGCCCGCCTGCGCTTCGGCCGCTTCGCCGGGATGATATCCAGCGACGAGAACACCTATTTCCTGCGTGCATTCGAGGCCCTCGATGTCAGCCCGGCGCAGCGCACCGAGCCCGCCGACACTGCACCGACAGCCGGGTTCAAGGCCATCATGCGCGAGGCCGCAGCTACCCGTTCCTACGCCGCCGCACTGGCCGTGCTGAATGTTGCCGAAGGCCTGTACCTGGACTGGGCCCTCAAGGCACCCAAGCCATTGCCGGCCAACTTCGTCTACGCCGAATGGATCACCCTGCACGACAACCCGGCGTTCTGCGATTTCGTGGCCTTCCTCAAGGCCGAACTGGACCGGGTGGGCCCCCAGGAGGCCGCATTGGCCAGTGATTTCTACGCACGTACCGTTGAACTGGAGCTTGCCTTCTTCGACGCCGTCTACAGCGAGGAGGCGTGAGCATGGATATTTTCGAGCGTTTGAAGGCGGCTACTGCCGGGCAGTGGAACAGCTATGTCGATCACGACTTCGTGCGGCAGATGGGCGAGGGCACGCTGTCGGAAGAAGCCTTCCGCACGTACCTGATCCAGGATTACCTGTTCCTCATCCAGTTCGCCCGCGCCTGGGCCCTGGCCGCTTACAAGAGCCGCCTGCCGGCGGACATCCGCGCTGCCCAGGCGGGCCTGGCGGCGATTCTCGACGAGACCGAACTGCACCTGCGCTTGTGCGCGCGGTGGGGGTTGTCGCAGGCCGATATCCAGGCTGTGCCTGAGCACCAGGCGACTGTGGCCTACACCCGTTACGTGCTCGACTGCGGCGCGGCCGGTGACTTGCTTGAACTGCATGTGGCGTTGGCGCCGTGCGTGATTGGGTATGCCGAGATTGGCCGCACGCTGGCGGAGCGCATTGGTGACCTGAGCGGGCACCCTTACCGGGAGTGGATCGGCGAATACGCCGGGGAGGCTTACCAAGGGGTGGCAGCGGCGGCGCGCAAGCACCTTGATGAATTGGCGGAGCGGAGCATGACCGAGCAGCGCTTTGTCGACCTGGCACAGGTCTTTGGCCAGGCATCGCGGCTGGAGGCTGATTTCTGGCAGATGGGGCTGGATGGCGGGGAGTGAGGTCAGCTTGACTTTAATCGGGCTGGTTGTTGAGGTCTTGTGAATCGCCGTGCACATGAACCGCACGGCGATCCGGTCGCGCTCGGGCAGGGTGCGGAAGTGATCGATCAGGTTGACCTCTTCCTTGTTCAGACGGCGCAGGGAAATGCGATGGTTGAATGTTGCAAAAGCCCGGAGGATGCGGAGCATGTGTTGGAGCCAACGTGGGGGCTCCGGAGCTCCAACGACACCACTTCGAATTCAGCTTTTCCCACCAGAGACTGGAATCTGTAACGCAAGGCAGATTGGCTAGGCCCGCCCGCTTGCGCTACCGCTAGATCAGACTGCAGTCTCTTTGGGTTTGCGCCAGTCGTCCCCGCCTGCTGTGCTTGCGGTGATGTGCACCCACTCAATGCCACGGTAGGCCATCGATACTTTGACGATTTGGGTGAACTCGCTGTTGTCCTTGTCCTGCACATGCGGCAATTCAAGATCGATATCAATGATTACAGCGTCGATCAGCTTGGTCGTGAAGAAGTGCTCCAGAACGCCGTCGACCGAGGTCCGATACCAGAAGAGCTCGACTTCAGGCAGCATTTCTCCACTGGAGAGCGCGCTGTACAACAGTGGTACCGCCTTGTTCAGAGTGCACGTGAAGATCAGCGGCCCATGCACCCGCTCGCCAGCCGGCTGACCGCTCTGAGGATCCGTGGGCACGGTGATGCGATGATTGACTTGCTGCACGAGAATTTGATCTTCGTGGCCTTCCCGGTAAATGTTGCCGACGGAGTCCGCGGTGAATGCACCTGCAGTGATGTTGCCTTGAGTTTTACCAGTGATCTTGATGTAAGCGGGTGTTGGCATGGCAGTCTCTCCTGCGTCCATGTGGATTAAGCACGCGCACCGGGTGGCGTGGCCATCGGAACGATGGGCTTGTCAGCGAAGCAAAGGCCTCGTCAATGCGTTGAGTTCCTGATCGCCCAGAACTGCAGCTCAAGCCCAGGGAACTCGCCTGCGACATGAATACCGAAGCCATTGGACGTCTTCATGCCCGCCCAGCTCGGGTCGCGGCGGTCCAGCTCGAAGTAGGTGAAGCCTGCGTGGAAGGGCAGATCCCGAGGCGCCACGGGTAGCGGAACCAATGGAATGCCTGGCAGTTGCAGCGGCACTGCCTCGCTCAGCGACTCCAGCGAGACGACTTTGGCTTTTTGCACGAACATTTGGCGCAACGTTTGTGGTGGCAGGCTGGCCCGCACTGCCAGGATGAAATCGGCTTGGTCAATCAGGCGGCGGTCGTCCAGCGTCGTCGTCATCACTCCGTACTTCAGTGTCTTCAACGGCAGCGAAACGGCGCGGGGCTGCAGCACCGTGCTCAGCGCCTGGCGCAGGGTGTCTTCCAATGGCTTGAACGAAGTGCGCAACGCAGTGTGGTGATAGGCGGGGTATTCCTGTGGCAGGCGGGTCTCGTCGGTGAAGGTTACGAACTCGCCACAGGCCTGGCTCATGCACAGGTACAGCTGCTCAGGGTGCGTCTGGCCTTGCCTGGCCAGATGCTGGAAGCACGGCCACCAGCGATTCATGGCCTGCAGCAGGTTGAAGTCGCGGATGTCGGCGATACCGGACTGCCCGGAGGCGCCGATACGGGCGGCGAGGTTGCGCGCGCGTTCGCGCAGGGTGTTGGTGATCTCCTCCAGAAAACGTTGCAGCGCCGGTACCGCTCGCACCGAAACACTGGTGGGATAGAAGCCTTCATCCAGTTGCAGGCTGCCATCGGGGCGCCGCTCCAGAATACGTGCCAAGGCCAGGCGGGTGTAGGCGCTGCTGTCGTCGGCCTTGCGTTTGAGCTGCAGGTTGGGCACTGCCAGGTCGACCTGGACCAAGTCACCGTCGGCGCTATGGGTATCCTTGATTTCCTCGGCCTGGGCGCTGTAACGGAAGTTGGCGGCATTGTCGGGCCAGCTCACCTCGCGGCCACCTTCGGTACGCAGCGGCAGGCACAGGTAGATCTCGCTGTCCCTGGCGCCGTCGTCCTTGATCTCCAGCGGTGGGGGTGGTGGCAGGTCTGCCGGGATATCGAACACCGTGCCATCTGGCATGATGCCCCGCGCACGGGTGATGGCAATTTTGCCCAGGCTCAGGTATTCGTCGTTCAACTGCAGTTCGCTGAAGCCATAAAAGGCTGCGTTCAGGCTACCGAGTCGTTGATGCAGGGCCGCTTCGGCGGCACGGGCTGCTTGCTGGAAATGCTGCGGTTTGACGAACAGGCCTTCAGGCCACAGGACGGGGTTACGTGAACTCATGAGCGCTCCGTGTCAGCGTGAGTAAGCGAGAAGGTCAGGGTTTACAGGCGCCATCAGTCTTCTTCCTTGAGCAGGACCTGCGTGTCGTTGAGCAACACCGACAGGATGATCTGGTGGCCGCGCGGCGGAATGCGTAGCACTTGACTCCAGCCGCTGTTTTCCTTGTTCCGGTAGTTCGCGATTACCGCAACGAAACGGGTTTCGGCCTCGATGGGCGCAAAGGGAATGAACTTGAACTGGCCTGGCCGCAGCATGTAATCGTCATCGCGGATGTAGGTGCTGCGCAGCGCTTTGGCAGGGTCCTCGTCCAGCAGGTCGTATGCGCTGTTGTGCAGGAGAGAGTCGTCGCGCAGTTGCAGGATCTTGATGGCCATGGGTGTAGCGAGCGGTTCGCTGCCCACCGTGGTGCTACGCGGCAAGCTCAGCACCACGGTCGGGTCGTCGTAGCTGCCGGGGGTGCTTTCCTCCATTGGTGAGCGGGCCAGATCATCGCCATCGTCCATTGGCATCGGGACGGGCGACATAGCCGGGAACTGTAGCTGGAGGTATTCGAACAAAGTCCCGACTTTTTCGGTGAGCAGGTACGGGTCACCTGCGCTCAGGTTGACCGCATAGGGGCTGGGCTCGAGAGCGCTTTCCTGCTCAGCTGAAGCCTTGACGCTGCTGGGGTTGCTATTGAGCGTGGGGCTGGCGTTGATGCTGAACGCCACTTGGGTGGGGTGTTCCTTGGTTGGGCCGACGGGCAACGAGGGGTCCATGATCACTTGGCCAATTTTGCTCAGGGACGTGCAACCCGAAAGCCCGATCAGCGCCGTCAGTAGACTGGCCACGAAAGAATGGCGCGTCATGGGCGTTCTCCTGCAATCAGGCGTTCCAGGTGGGGCGCTTGGGCAGGCCCCGACACTGCATCCAGTGCCGCCAAGGGGTCGGGGCCCATGCCCGGTTCGAAGACCGAGCAGATTTCAGCAACAAACTGGCTGGTGGATGAAACGGGTTGCCAAGTAGCGGCCGGACTGTCCAGTAGCCATTGATCAAAGGTTGTCTGGCCAGGGTTGAACAGGTCCGCCAGGGCGCGCACATCGGCTCGTGAAAGTTGAACCTGCAGCCGATAGGCGCCAATACGCAGTCGGTCACCCTCTCGCAGACGCCTGGCGGTGTGCGGCCCCAAGCTGTCGAGGCTGTCATTGAGGTAGGTGCACTGGCAGCGGTCGATTACGCAGAAGCTACCCTCGATCCAGCGAATCTCGCAGTGGATCGACGCAACCGTGCGTTCACGGTCATTGATCAGCCAGGTGGCTCCCGCGCTGCCGATGGTGCCGCCTGTGCTATCGAACAGGTGCCGGGCAGTGTCTACAAGTTGCAACTGGCCGAGGTTGATGATGCTCAAGGTCAATGTGTTCATGAGCGCCCCCGGAAACGCACGATGGGGCTGATCTGGCCATGGCGGTCATCGACAAAGCTGGTCCAGCCCAGGTAGGCGCCTTGGCTGGAGTGCAGGCAGAAGGGCGACAATGCGTTCTGCTTCAGGCGCAGCTCAAGGTCGTAGGCCAGGCCATCACGCAACAGGAAGTCGATCAGTGCACGCACGCGATTGAAGTTGATGCCGCTGGGCAACAGCTCACGCAACTGTTGCTGGTCGAGTTCGCTGATCACGATGGTGAACTTGCTGCTGCGGGTTCGCGTGCGGCTGCCGACCATGAAGGAGCTGCCCAGCCCGCCATTGCTGCGGCCCAGGCTGACCCGTTGCTTGGCCGTGGTGGGGACCGAGCGGGTTTCGAACTCGCGGATGTGCACCCGCTTCAGGTCGAAGCAGTGGGCAATGATGCCGGCAACGGTGCCCGGCGCACGGCTGCGACTGGCGATGACGCCGGCGAAACTGAGCAGCCGGCTCCAGGGTAATGCCGTATCACCGCGCAGCTGCCTGTCATTCAACCCGAGCAGGGCGAAGATGTACTGCGAGAAGCCATCGCTGGCACCCGGCTGAAAGCGAATGTAGTAGCGGTACTTGCGCCAGATGCGGTGTAGCAGGCTGAGCAGGTAGTGATTGAAGAAGTCGAAGAACGCCGGCCGCACACCGATGCCCTGTGCATGTTCATATGCCACCTGCTCAAGGTAATAGGATGGCAAAGGCGAATCGGTGCCGTGCAAGCCCATGAAGGTGGCGCACACGCGATAGCACTCTGCTGCGCCGGGCATACGTTCGGCCCTGCAAACGTCGGAAACCGGAAAGGTCAGGCGCGGATCACAGGCCAGCCGCACGCGAAGCCGGGTAGCCTGATCGGGCCAGCGTGGTTCCAGGTCATCACCGTGCAAGCCGTGCAGGCGTTCCAGCAACTGGAAGAAGTTGTACTGGTGCGCCTCGGCAAGCAGCTTTTCGGCTAGATCAGCGGTTGTTTGCCGGTCTGGATGGGCCATGTGTAGTGCTCGTTGTTGGTGGTGTTGATCACTTCCAGTTGATGGAAGGAATTGATGCTGGCGTACAGGGCGAAGAAGTGCGCGAGCACGCAACCGAACAGGTACAGGTCGCCCTCGCAGAGGAATGCAGCCTGATCCAGCTTCAGCCGTGTTCGCAGCCCGCGGATGGGCAGGCCCTTGATCAGCCAATCCAGAGGTTGTGTCTGAACATCCTGGATGCCATCGAGGCGCTTGCGGGTGGTGCGTGTCTGCTGAATGTCATGCAAGGCCGCGAAGTCATACGCGCAGATGACTGCTTTGAGCGGTTCGGCCGAGAGCAGCGACAGGTAGTTGAGCGACATGTTGGAGATCAGGGCCCATTGCAACTGGCCGTCCAGTACCGGCCGGCAGGGGCGGGTGGGAGCACAGATGTTGGTGTAGGTGGCCAGGGGCGGTGTGACCTCGGAAATCACATTGATGTCATCGACCGTCAACGCCAGCGGCAGGTCGCGATTGGTACAGGTCAGGTCGATGGACGCTGTTTCCAGTTTGCCGATGTAAGCGTTGGCGTCTGCGCGTACAAATGCGATGCGGTGCGTGACACCATCGCCACGCAATGAGTCTTCGATGCTGTAGCGGTAGTACAACGCCGTGCGCCCTTGAACATGCTCGATCTCATGGGCAAACGACTCGAAAGGGCGGAAAGTGCGCAGATGCTCGCCGGTACTTCCGTCTGTTGTCGTGCGGGTGCTGATGACCTGGTCGACACTGAAGATCTCGTAGGCGTGCCGCGCGGTGCCGCTCGGTGTGAGTTCCACTTGAGCAGCCTGAGAGGACAGGTCGATAGGCTCGGCGCTGTGCGTGAACAGGTTTACCGCCGGGGTGCAAAACAGGCTGAAGTCTGCTTTGCCGACACGCAGCGAGTCAGGCAACTGGCGGGTGAAGTGAAATTCGAGCCCTACATGCTGAGTACCTTGATCAGGCCAGATATTCTCCAGGCCCGTCATGCTGAAGAAGTGGTAACGCTGGGGAAATGCGAAGTACTCCTGCAGGATCCGATAGCCGTCGAAGACGTTCTGCGGGTAAGGCAGCAAAGCTTCGTCGGGGCTGAAGCCTGGGAACACCACGCTGCTGGCTGGCAGCCGGCGGACCGCGCCATTGATCGTCACACTGACATGCCGGAGGTACTGAGCGAGCCACAGGTACAGCGTGCGGGCAGTCTGGGTGTCACCGCTCAGATGAAAGGCCAGGCTGGCGCAGCCCAGGGTGTTCAATGGCCGCTCGACCAAGGTTTGCAAGTCGATTCGAATCACCGAACTGTCGAGCGTCTGGGTTGCGCCCACCGCGTCGATCTCGAACGGATGGACGTCCACTGCCGTGCAGGTGCGAAATTCGCAGGGCACCCCATCCACCGGTTTGGAGAACAGCCGTGAGGCCCTGGGGATACGCTGGGAGTGGCTGAGTGCTTGCTTGCGTGGCGTGAACTGGATGATGGTGGCGCTTGGCAGGGGCCGCAGGTAGTTGGGCCACAGCAACTGCAGCATTGGGTGCGTCAGTTCAGGGAGGTCGTCCTCCAGCTTCAGGCGCAACTTCGCGGTCAGGAACGCGAAGGCTTCCAGCAGGCGTTCGACATCCGGGTCGCTGCCACCCTTGCCGAGCAGTCGGGCAAGCTGTGGGTTGTCATTGGCGAAGTCGTTGCCCAATTCATGGAGGTAACGCAACTCTTCGCTGAATCGGTCCTTGAGCGACATGGGTCACCTCACTCGGGTGTGGCGGTTATGGCCGTTGACCAGCAGCTCCAGCTGCAGCCGTTCCGTGTGGTTGTTGACCTGCACGTGGCAGTCAAGCCGGAAATGCAACGCCAGCGGAGCTTGGCAATCGGGCACGGCTTTGAGCGAACGCACGTGGACGCGCGGTTCAAAGCGCTGAAGGGTACGGCGGATGTCTGTGCTCACTTGCTTCAGCAGGTCGCCACTGCTCGCGTCGTGCCCGTTGAAATCGCGTAGGCCCAGTTCAGGGCTGCTTTGTGAGCAACCCAGGCGAGCATTGAGCAGCGTTTCCAGGTGTCGCTTGATGGCGGCAAACTTCTGGGCAGCGTTCTCTTGCCTGGAGGGCTTGCGGTTTGCGAACTGGTCCAACACCAAGCGATCGAAAAATCCACTCATTGGCTGTCAAGCCGACCGACGAGGGAGATTTCGAAGTTCGCCCCCATGTATTTGAAGTGCGGGCGCACGGTGAGTGAAACCTGGTACCAGCCCGGATCACCGGCAACGTCGGAAACCTCGACCCTTGCAGCACGCAATGGGCGACGGCTGCGCACATCGGCCGAGGGGTTCTCCTGATCGGCGACGTACTGCTTGATCCATTTGTTAAGTTCGGACTCAAGGTCCTTGCGCTCTTTCCAGCTACCGATCTGCTCGCGCTGCAACACCTTGATGTAGTGCGCCAGCCGGTTGACGATGAACAGGTAGGGCAGCTGGGTGCCAAGCTTGTAGTTGGTCTGCGCCTGCAGCCCTTCCGGGGTCTTGGGGAAGTTCTTCGGTTTCTGAACCGAGTTGGCCGAGAAGAATGCAGCGTTGTCGCTGTCCTTGCGCAGGGTCAAGGCGATGAAGCCCTCTTCGGCCAGCTCGAACTCCTTGCGGTCGGAAATCAGTACTTCGGTCGGGATCTTGGCCTGCAGCTGGCCCAGGGACTCGTACAGATGCACCGGCAGGTCTGCGACGGCACCACCCGACTGAGGGCCGATAATGTTCGGGCACCAGCGGTAGCGGGCAAAACTGTCGTTGATGCAGCTGGCGAGCAGGAAGGCGCAACTGCCCCACAGGTAATTCTCGTGCTTACCATCGATGTGCTCTTCGTAATTGAAGCTGTTGATCGCCTGATCCTGAGGG
The DNA here is from genome assembly GCF_039673865.1 of Pseudomonas sp. TWI628. NCBI lineage: Bacteria > Pseudomonadati > Pseudomonadota > Gammaproteobacteria > Pseudomonadales > Pseudomonadaceae > Pseudomonas > Pseudomonas sp. TWI628. The sequence goes on from NZ_JBDJMM010000002.1 coordinate 164,927, forward strand.
TGATAAGCCGAGCGGAGCATGAAACGTGGCCCGGTCAGCGCGGTGTGGCGGGCATCTTCGCTTTCGCGGAAGGCGCGCCACTTGGCATGGCGTGGGCCAGCGAAAATGTCCTTGATCTCTTTCAGGTTGGGCAGCTCTTCAAAGCTGCTCAGGTTGAAGAACTCAGGGGAGGGCGCAGCGAGGAATGGTGCATGCGACATGGCACCGACGCAGGCCATGTAGCTCAGCAGTTTTATATCGGCGGAAGAGGGGCCGAAGTTGTAGTTGCCGAGCATGGCCGCAACAGGTTCACCACCAAATTGGCCATAACCCGCCGTGTAAACATGTTTGTAGACGCCACTGCAGGTGATGTCGGCTGCATTCTCGAAGTCATCGAGCAAGTCGTCTTTGCTGACATGCAAGACTTCAAGCTTGATGTTCTCGCGGAAATCCGTACGGTCGACCAGAAGTTTAAGGCTGCGCCAAGCGGATTCAAGTTGCTGGAAGTCAGGCTGGTGCAGAATGGCATCCATCTGTCTGCTCAGCACTCGATCCAGTTCGGCAATCATCTGATCGACGCGATGCTTGTTGATTAGTTGATCTGGGTCATGGCTTTTCAGGATTTCGGCAATAAAAGCAGATACGCCTTGGCGAGCAACTTGATAGCCCTCTTGGCTGGGCACCAGTTTGGTTTGCGCCATGATCTGGTCAAGCAAGGTAGCGCTGCTCAGTGTCTCGCCCGTTGTTTCAACGGTGACAGTGGTGCTGGTCGGCTTTGGCATGGGACGCTCCGTTGTCTCAGTGTTCTTTTGGTGCCTCAAGCACCAGGTCCAGTTCTTTGGCGAGTTGTTTGCGCGTCTGCTCGTTGTTCAGCAGGTGCTGCAGTTGCTTGCGGAACGCAGGCACATTGCCCAGCGGGCCTTTCAGAGCCACCAGCGCTTCGCGCAGTTCCAGCAGCTTGTTCAACTCCGGCACTTGGCGGGCGATGTGGTCTGGCCCGAAATCATTGATCGACTTGAACTGCAGGTTGACCGCCAGTTGCGCATCGGGGGCTGTACTGAGCAGGAAAGGGACGCTCATGGCCAGGCTGACATCGGCGTCATTCAAGACGTTGTTGAAACTGTGTTTATCGATGCGCATGACCGAACGGTCTTCTAGCGCCCGGGCGTCATCCAGGCCGAAATCGCCCAGCACCAACATCTTGTGCGGCAGTTCTACTTCGGCCTGTTCATCGCCAGTGGCGGGTACGTACTTGATGTTGATGCGTTCTTTAGGTGCAACCGATCCTGTGGAATTTGACATCGCAGAATCTCTCCTTGGTTTGTAGGTTGTTGTTCCTGGTAGTGGCTTCCTGTTTTAACTTAGCTTGTAGGAAGTTTCCCTTGCATCGATATGAGACATGCGCAAAACAACGGCACTGTTGTAGCTCCGCTAAAAACCATGCCTTCAGTGCTGTTGTTTCGTCGAGCGCAAAAATGTATGGAAATATTTATTTGTGGCACTTTGTTTTTATGAGCTAGGCTCGTTCCGTTCTGGTTGAGAGGTGCCTGAAGGTCGTTTCTATGCCTGCCGATTAAATGGGGTATGTGTATGGAGTTTTCTTAAGATGATTGATAAAAAATCCTACAAGTTAAGTCTTTCTTTAATAGTCGGCTGTATACCGATATCTGCCTATTCCGATCAGGATTGCCAGCGGATCGTGTCCAACATCGAACGTCTGGCTTGTTTCGATAAATCAGCCGGAACACCTGCGCACCTTGTGCCGATGCAATGGTCTGCGCCGGAGCAGGATTCGCCCACGTTGCGGCGCGTGATGGCCCATGAAGCGGGGCGGCTACCAGAAGACCTGTCCTTTCGTCTCAAGTCTGCCGAGGACGGGCTGATGATCTCTGCGCCTGCAATCGCTTCAGCCGCGCCACATCCCTACCTGGTGATCAGCTGTGTGCAGAACATCTCCAGATTGCAGTTGATCACTGCGGCCCCCATCCACGCCGGCCGAGTGGAGGTGCAATTGATTGGTGAGCGTGGTGCAACCGTCTCCACGCCATGGCAGGTGATGGAGAACGGTCAGGTGCTGGACGCCGGCAGAGGCTTGCCGGGCATCGAGCAGATCAAGCCACTGATCGGGGCTCATCGCATTCAGGTCGAGAGTGACAACCCGGCTGTCGACGGGCTGATCTTTGACGCTCAGGGACTTGATCCGCTCATCGATGAGGCACGCATGACATGTCGCTGGTAGCAGAGGTCACCGCGCAGGAAATTGCCCGACTGCTCGCCCCCATCGATGCACAGGCACCTGCCGGCCTGTTCGATGTGGAAGACGAAACCTACCAGGCCATAGACCAGGAAATGGTCAAGCTCGGCGGGCTGCAGGCGTCCACCATCGACTGGGCCTACATCGAAGAAGCGTCCCGTCAGTACCTGGGCCAGCAGTGCAAGCATTTGCGCATCGTCGCGCACCTGAGCGTGGCGTGGTTGCGCAGCAGTTGTTGGGAACGCTGGGGATACACCTTGCTTTTGCTGGGCGGTATCGTCGAAGGCTACTGGGAAGCAGCTCATCCAAAACCGGGCCCTAAAGGCTTCCTCGGCAAGCGCAAGCTGGTGGGGCTGGTGCTCAACCGATTGATCGAAGCACTGCCGCGCCTGGATCGCTTCACTTGCAGCCCCGCTCACGCAGCGGCAGCTCAGGATGCGTTGCACCGCCTGCAACAGCAGCAGGATGTCGCGCAGCTGGATGAAGCGCTCCTGAGCGAACTGAAGCGCCTGCTAGGCAAGCACACGGAACTTGCCAACGGCGTGGGCGGGCCGGCTACGTCAAAGGCTTCTGCGACAAGCATCAAGCCTGTGGCGCTGGCCGAAGTCATTGCCGCACCGACGCCCCGGGTGTCGCTAGGCAACCAGCGTGAATCGCGCCGCGCCGTGCTGGCCATGGCCGAGCTGATCAATCAGCAGGACCCATACGAGCCAACCGGTTACCAGTTACGACGGTTCGGATTGTGGGCTCACATACAGGCGGCGCCTCAAATCAAGCAAGGCGATCGCACAGAGCTGATGGCCGTGCCACTGGATATTGCCGGTGATTATGAAGATGCCATTGCGGGCACATCGATTGACTCGGCATTGCTCCTGCGTATCGAAAAGAGTGTGACGGCTTGCCCCTACTGGATACGCGGCAGCTTCCTGGCGGCAACCGCCGCCACGCGGCTGGCCATGGGCGAGGTGGCGGAGGCCATTCGTGCTGCGACCGCACGGTTCGTGCAGCGCCTGCCGGCATTGCAAAAACTGTGCTTCAGCGACGGCAAGGTGTTTGTCGATGATCAATGCCTGGCGTGGCTCAAGGGGGTACAAGGCTCGCCCGATCAGGGAGCAGCGACCCATGAGTTTGCCAACTTGCGCACGGAACTTGTCAGCCAACTGGAAGCCGGCAGCGTAGAAACCGTTTTGCTCAGGTTGCAGGGGATGCAAGCGGATTTCCGTGCCCCGCGTGAGCGCTGCCATACCACCATCATTGCCGCTGACTTGTTGGCCGCACGGGGCGTGTCGTGGCTGGCCCAGGATTTATGCGCAGGCGTAGCCCGAACGATGCAGGAAACCACCGCCAGCGCCTGGGAACCTGAGGTGTTTCAACGTCTTCAGCGGTATGCGACCGCGCAAATGCAGACCGATCGGAACAAGGAACGGAAGTCACGATGAATCAACTATGGAAGCACCTCAAACACTGGGGCTTACCCTTGGTGGCCCGTATTGGTCTGGCCATGCCGCTGCTACTCGGGCTGGGTGCTGCATTGATGCTGGTCACCATCTGGTGGCTCGGTCCGCAATGGACGTGGCGTGAGCAGCAGCCGCTGGCCAGCATGGCCCATCGAGGCCTGGCAAGTCTGCTGCTCGTGCTGGTACCCCTGCTGTGCTGGATCGTTGCTTTGCGCAGGGGTAATGCCCGCCTGCAGGCAGAACGCAAGCAGGCAGTGGCTACCGAACTTGACCGCGCATTGCCGTTCGTTCAGGCACAAGAGAAGGCGCTGGATCAGGGGCTCTCGCGATTTCTGGACGATGCCGGCGGGCGACGCGCGTTGTACCGATTGCCTTGGTACCTGGTGTTGGGCGACCAGCATGCCGGCAAAACCAGCTTCATCGACCGCACCGAACAGCGTTTTTCTCTGACCCGTAACGACAAGGTACAGAGGCAAGGCCGACAAGCTAAGACACTGGCTTACCCGATAGGCTGGTGGGTCAGCAACGAGGCAGTGATCATCGATCCGCCGGGCGCCTTCATCAGTCAAGAATTGGGGCCGGCCGAGGAAGCAGACGCATCGCAAGTACCCGCCGATACCCCGGCCAGGTTGTGGCAGCACCTGCTGGACTGGCTGCTGCGCAACCGCAGCCAGAGAGCCCTGAACGGCGTGTTGCTGATTGTCGACCTGCCTGCCTTATTGCATGGCACACCTGAGCAACGTGTTGCACTGGCGCAGGTCTTGCGTACCCGCTTGCATGAGGTGAGTAGTCAGTTGGGTTCGCGCCTGCCGCTGTATGTGATGCTGACCAAGTTCGATCTGCTGGAGGGTTTCGAACAACTCTACGCCGGGCTTTGCGCTGCCTCGCGGGAGAAGATGCTGGGCTTCACGTTCAAACTGGATGCGCTCGGTACGTTTGACGCCTGGCTGGAAGAATATGGCCAACACTACGATCGATTGATCAGCGAGTTGTTCGAGCAGGTGTTAGAGCGGCTTGATGCATTGGACGGTGCACCCCTTCGTGCGCGGCTGTTCTCGTTGCATGCCCAGTTGATCGGCTTGCGCCCGATACTGCTGGGTTTCCTGAAAGAAACACTGGCAGCTGACCGCTACACCACGCCTGCCCTGGTACGTGGTGTGTACTGGTCCTCGGTGGTGCAGCAAGGTGACATGCTCAACGCCTTTGTTCGTGAGGCGGCACAGCCATACAAGACGAAGCCTCCACTGCTTGAAGGCAAGGCCCAAGGCAAGGCGCAGACCTACTTCATCCAGCACGCGTTCAGGCGTGTCATCTACCAGGAAACCGGACTCGCCGGGGACAATATCAAAGTGGCGCGCAGCAAACGCCAGTTGTTCTGGCTAGGCTCTGGCGTAGGCGCACTGGCTATTTGCGTCGCCATCGCCAGTTGGCAACGGTACTTCGACATCAATGGTGCCAAGGCTGCCACCGTACTCGCCAAAAGCCGGGAATACAGCCATCAGGAAGTGGACCAGCAACTGGACCCCACCGGGCGCAACCTGCTGGGGCCGCTAGACCAGATCCGCGATGCCGTGTCGGTGTTTGGCGACTATCGCGCCGCGTGGCCGGGTGTTGCTGATCTGGGCCTGTATCAGGGCCGTGCCATTGGTCCACGTGTCGATGAGGCTTACCTCAGCTTGCTTTCCAAACGGTTCCTGCCGGCCTTGGCCAGTGGGGTGATCGATGCCATGGACGCGGCTCGGCCAGGCAGTGAGCAGCAAATGGCTGCGCTCAGGGTTTACCGGATGCTGGAGGACCGCCAGAACCGCCGGCCCGAATGGGTCGAGGAGTGGATGGCCCGCCAGTGGCAGCAAACATTCCCGGGCCAGGGGCAGCTGCAACGCGACCTCATGCGGCACCTGAAGTATGCCTTGGCCTATGCCGATGCCGATTTGCCACAGTACCGCCAGCGAATCGCCGAGGTGCAGCAGGTCTTGCGCAAGGTACCACTGCCTGAGCGGGTTTATGCAAGCCTCAAACAGCAGGCCGGGGAACAATTGCATACGGGCCTGGACCTGCGTCATCAGGTGGGGCCGGCCTTCGATGTGGTGTATCAGGCGTCTAGCGGCTCCAGGAAGGGCGATGATGTCTTGTTAGCACCCATGCTTACCACCAAAGGGTTCAGGGAGTACTTCGAACCACGCAGTCAACGGTTTGCAGAAATGGCGATGATCGACCAGTGGGCACTGGGAGAACGTGGCCAGCTCGATTACTCGGTTAGCGACCGGGAAGCGTTGAGCGAGCGGCTGCGTAACGTGTACAGCGCCGACTATATCGACAGTTGGCGGCGTGCTTTGAACGCCTTCTCGGTGGTTGACTTTCGCGACCTGGATCATGGGGTTTCAATCCTTCAGCAGTTGACCGGGCCAGCGGCGCCCCTGCACCGGCTATTGGATACGGTAAGGGATAACACTTCGCTTTCATCACCCATGGGTGTTGAGGTGCCAGGGGCGGCAGAAACGCTGCGACCGACAAGCAACAAGCCGGAACAGCAGCAGGCCTGGGCAATCCAGCGGGCGTTCGCAGGGCTGAGCGCCATGCTGCAGGCAACGGGTGAGAAACCCAGCTACTACGATGAAACCCTTGGCGCCATCGCGGCCGTGCACGACTATGCCAAGGCGGTGCAGAACAGCCCCGACCGAGGCAACGCGGCGCTACGGGCGGTGCATCAGCGCTTTTCGATGACGGGGCATGACCCGATCGGAACCCTGCAGCGGGTGGCCACCGGTTTGCCGGAGCCGATCAACCATCAGGTCAGGAAAGTCGCCGATCAAACGGCGCAGGTGTTGAACGTTGAAGCCCTTCGCGAGCTTGAACGGCGCTGGGATGCCGAGGTGTACAGTTTCTTCCAGCAGCGCCTGGCAGGGCGCTACCCCTTCGTCGTGCGGGCACCCGATGCTTCTCTGGAAGACTTCGAGGCGTTCTTCGGGCCAAAGGGGCGTCTGCAACAGTTCAATGATCAGTACCTGAAGGTGTTCTTGAAGGACAACCTCGAAGCCCTGCAAGCTGGCCAGCAGGGGCAGTCGTTGATCCGTAGCGATGTGATCGAACAGCTGGCGCTGGCAGATCGCATCCGCGAAACCTTCTTCGATCAGCGCGGCAACCTGAGTGTGCAGTTCAGTATCGAGCCGTTAGGGCTCAGTGCAAATCAACGCACCAGCCTTCTGGATCTGGATGGCCAGTTGATCTCCTACACCCATGGCCCGAGTCAGATCATCGGTATCGTCTGGCCCAATACCCTGGGTGCTCAGGTGCGCAGCAACCTGACGCTGCTCAGGCGCAGCGGCAACAGCAGTAGCCTGGAATATCGTGGTCCATGGTCGATGTTCCGTTTGCTGAGCCGTGGCGCATTGAACGGACGCACGCCAACCAGCGTCGACCTGAGCTTCACAACAGGTGATGGCGTGATGCGCTATCGGCTGAATGCTGAGAAGGCTTTCAATCCCATAACCCAGCAACCCTTCAAAGGTTTCAAGTTGCCACGTGGCCTGCTGCAGAACCCCGGCTGAGCAGGTGCCAGAAATCCAGCGCCGAGTGTCAGGGCTGGTCAGCCCCCGTTCCTCGTACTGACCTCTTCGGACAGCAACTGGAAACCACGCTTTTCATCCATCACATGCGATAAGCCGTGATTATTAAGCCTTAGGTTTAACTTGAAACTTTGCCAGAAGAGGAACAAAATCCCTACGTAATTACATAGTACGTATCATGTTACGAAATCGTAGGAGCAAACATGGCCCGGGGTGGTATCAACAAGGCGGTAGTGCAGCAGGCGCGGCAGGTGCTGATCGCCCGGGGTGAGTACCCCAGCATCGATGCAGTACGTATCGAGTTGGGCAATACAGGCTCGAAGACCACTATTCATCGTTACCTGAAAGAACTCGAAGGGCACAAGCCTGCGGCCCTGCAAGGCCAGGCGGCGCTCAGCGACTCGCTGACCCGGCTGGTAGCGCAATTGGCCGCGCAGGTGCAGGAGGAAGGGGACGCCCGCATCGAGCAGGCCGAAGCCGCGTTCAACGAGCAGCATCAACAGCTTGAGGCGCAGTTACAGCTGGCCCAGCAGGCACTGGCAGCCGCTCACCAGCAACAACAGATCCAGGCCGCGGCGCTGGCTGCCGAATCAGAGCGCCTGGTCACCGCACAGAACACCCTGCAGGCCGAGCAGTTGCGCAGCGCCAGCCTCAACCAGTCGCTGGGCGAATTGCAGGTGCGCCTGGCCGACAAGGAAGAGCAGGTACGCTCGCTGGAGGACAAGCACCGCCACGCCCGTGAAGCGCTGGAGCATTACCGCAGCGCCAGCCGCGAACAGCGCGAGCAGGAACAACGCCGTCACGAAGCGCAGACCCAGCAGTTGCAAGTTGAGCTGCGCCAGTTGCAGCAAGGCATGATCGTCAAGCAGGACGAACTGACCCGCCTGCACCGCGACAACGAAAGGATGCTCGGCGAGCACCGCCAGGCCAACAGTGAATGCAAGGTCAAGGACGAGCTGCTCGAGCAGCGCGACGCGCAGATCCAAGGCTTGCGGACAATCCTCGCGCAGGCCCAAGGCGCCAGCGATGAGATGCGTCGGCAGCTGCAAGCGCAGACGCAAAGCCTGGAAGCCCAGCGTGGGCTTTGCGCCGAGCAGGGCAGGCAGTTGCAACATCTGCAGGATGAACTATTGAAACGCGACGATGCACTTCAGGCATGCCGGGCGCAGCTGATGGTGAGCAATTGAATCAAACTTCCTGAGGCTTCTGTGTTCTTCCGTAGACATTCCCGGGAGAGCGCATCATGAACAAGACCGAGCAACATCCACAGGGCCCGCATTCCTCAGACCACGCAAACCGGGAAGAAGACCTCGGTTTCGACCCTGACTCACCCGACCTGGACGACCCGCAGGTTGACCCACAAGGGCCGGCCAAGCCGCCAAGGGACGTGGAAAAATCAGACCACAAGCGCTAACTTGACCCGCCCCATCGCCGATTCCCCGGCGATGGGGCGGCAGGGTATCAACCCTCCACTTGCTTGGCTGCCTCGACGCCTGCCGATGACAGCTTGATCGGATAGCTCACGCTGATCTGATGGTCATCGTCGATCGCCACGGCGCCATCCTGGATCAGGCCATGCTCCTGCAGGGTCTTGAGCATGCCAGCAACGGCTTTCTCGCCGCGATAGTTATCCAGCAGCTCCTTGCCCAACCCTTGCGGGTGGGCGTGCAACAGGCGGGTCAGGATTTCGCTTCGCAATGCATCGTTACTCATGAATGGCCTCCTGTGGTGGAGCGGTCACTTGCCGTGGGTGGCCTGGAGTGCCTTGGCCTGTTCCAGGTGGTGTTCGAGCGTTGGCAAGGTTTCGCTGGCAAAGGCTTTGAGTTCAGGCTTGTCGGAGGAGGCCGCTTCTTTCTTGAACAGCTCCACAGCCTTTTCGTGGGCCTCGACCTGGTTGTTGACGTAGGACTTGTCGAACGACTCGTCACGCCATTCGAGGATCATTTTCTTCACCTTGTCGGTCAGCGCTGCTTCATTGGGCACGCTGATGTCCAGCTTGCGGGCAATGTCGCCGAGTTTCTGGTTGGCCTTGGTGTGGTCGGTGACCATTTGCTGGGCAAAGGTCTTGATCTCGGCGTTCTGGCTTTTTTCCAAGGCCAGGTTACCGGTGACAGTCTCGGCGATGCCCGACTCGGTGGCGGCTTCGACGAAATCATCCGACGTGGCGGCCACCGCCTGTAGCGATGCCATGCCCAGAACCAGCGACAACCCAGCGCGTTTGATGAACAGATTACTCATGCCTGACTCCTTGTAACGTTGGCGCGACCTCAGTGTCGCGTACGGTTGAGCCGGGCTTGTTGTCAAAGGTTTAGTTTTTCTTGGCACCGGGCGACCAGCGCCAGGCGCATTGCACACCGCCCTGATAAGCCATGCGCGCGCTCTGTTGCCAGAATGCCCTGCAACCTTGCTCCGAGGTGCTGTTCATCAAGCACCTCGAACCCGTATCGCGCATAAAAGGGGCCATTCCAGGCCACTTGCGCAAAAGTGGTCAATGTCAGCTCCAGGGCACCCCGATGCCGCGCCACGGCACACGCCTGGTCCAGCAACTGCCTGCCGATACCTTGCCCCTGCGACTGCATCCGTACAGAAAGCTCGTGCACATGCAGCGCCTGGCCTTCCAGGCTCAGGCACACAAAGCCCAGGGCCTGCCCTTGATCATCCTCGGCCAACCAGCTGCCATGGTCGTCAATGAAGGCCTTGTGCGCCTTTTCGTCCAGCCCCTCGGCACTTGCCAGCCAGGCCAGTTCGGGCAGCCGCAAGAACGCCTGTGCGGCTGATTGCTCGACGGCAATCAGTTGGGCGATGTCTGGGAGCAGGGCGGGGCGCACGCGCATTGAAAGTCCTCCATGGGCAGGCATAGTATCGATTAATCCGCCGCCAGTACCTGTGGCTGCAACTGCCAGCGCACCGAGCTGACGCCCTTTTCCAGGCTCACCCGGCCTACCAGCCGCTCCAGTTGCGCCGGTGCCTGTGGGTTGCCGAGCAGTTCTGCGCGCACTTCCAGGCGGGCCGGGTTGGCCAGGTCTTCACTGTGCAGCGATTGCAGGCGCAACTGTGGGTCGCCCAGGCTGTGCAGCATCAGGCTACGCACCTGGATCTCATCTTCGGCGCGGCAGACGATGCGCACCTCGAAACGTTGTTCGACCTCACTGGCTGGCAGCACCTCCTGGCGGTCGAGGCGCTGGGCGATTTCACGCAGCAGGATGTTGGCACACAGCACCATCAGGCTGCCAAGTGTTGCTTCAAGCAACAGCCCGAGGCTGCACAACACACCGACCGCGGCGGTGCACCAGAGCGTGGCGGCGGTGTTCAGGCCGCGCACGTTGAAGCCGTCGCGCATGATGACCCCACCACCCAGAAACCCAATGCCGGAGACCACGTAAGCGGCCACCCGCGAGGCATCGTTGGGCGCCATGCCAGGCACCGTCTGGGTCATCAGCACGAACAGGCAGGCACCGGTGCTGACCAGCGCGTTGGTGCGCAGCCCGGTCAGGCGCTGACGCAGTTGACGCTCGGCACCGATCAGGGCACCGAGCAGCAGGGCAATGCTGACGCGCAGCAGAAAGACTTTCCAATCCATAGCAAACCTCTTCCACGGGCACACGCCCGCACGGTTGAATAACCAGAAAATGCGCAGGACCACGAAAGGAAAGAGGGGAAAGCCTTCAAAGGCTGGAGAATTCCACCGCCTGGCCAATGGCGAGACAGTGGCAGGAAGCTGCCGGACTAGCTCGCCGTGTGGGCCTGTCGCAAGCGACTGGGGCTACTGTCCAAAGCAGGACTCCTGTTCAGGGATGCGAAATTGCGCCGCGGACCTTACGCCGCCAGCCACAGAGGGTCAAGGGCAAAAACATGACAAGGGATTCATCCGGAAATGCCCTACAGCCGGTCACGCCTGCATGGAAATAAACCTGGGTAATCGGTACGCTTGCGCCATTCTCTGCCATACCCCGGACCGTTACATGCTGTTCAATCTCACCGTGCTGCTCGGCACCCTGGTGGCCATGGAAGGTGTCGGCACACTGGCTCACAAGTACATCATGCATGGCTGCGGCTGGTGGCTGCACCGCTCGCACCATGAGCCGCAGCTGGGCATGCTGGAAACCAACGACCTGTACCTGGTGGCGCTGGGCCTGATCGCCACGGCGCTGGTCGCCCTGGGCAAGGCTGGCCATGCGCCATTGCACTGGGTGGGGGCTGGCGTGGCCGGGTATGGGGTGCTGTATGTGCTGGCCCACGACGGCTTGTTTCACCGGCACTGGCCGCGCCAGCCGCGGCCAGTCAACCGTTACCTCAAGCGCCTGCACAGCGCTCATCAGCTGCACCACGCCGTGAAGGGGCGTACGGGCAGCGTCTCGTTCGGCTTCTTCTACGCGCCACCGCTGAAGGTGCTCAAGCGCCAGTTGCAGGCGCGGTTGCCACGCGACCGCGGCTGACCCACCAGCCGAACCCTCCTGCCGTGAAGAACATGATCAGGCTGTACAGCGCCGCCGGCACGGCCATGGTGGGGTTGTTCAGCAGCGATGGGCTCAGCGCCAGGGCGATGGCCAGGGTGCCGTTATGGATGCCGATTTCCATGCCGATGGCGATGGCCTGGCGCTTGGGGATGCTCAGCAGGCGTGGTACCCAGTAGCCGAGCGTCAGGCTGATCAGGTTGAACAGCAAGGCAGCCAGCCCCACCACCGGGGCATATTCGACGACGGTCTGCCAGTCCTTGGCCAAGGCCAGGATGATGATGAAGGCCAGGAACAGCGCCGCCACCAGTTTCATCGGTTTTTCCATGCGGGCGGCAAAGCGTGGTGCCCAATGGCGGATCAGCATGCCCAGGGCCACCGGCAGCAGGACGATGGCAAACACCTGCATGACCTTGGCAAATTGCAGTGGAATCGCCTGGTCCGATGCCATGAACCAGGCCAGCGAAAGGTTCACCAGCAGCGGCATGGTCAGGATGGCGATCAACGAATTGACCGCTGTCAGGGTGATATTCAGCGCTACATCACCGTGGGCCAGGTGGCTGAACAGGTTGGCGGTGGTGCCGCCCGGGGACGCCGCCAGCAGCATCAGCCCGACCGCCAGCGCCGACTCCAGGCCAAAGCCATTGGCGATCAGGAAGCACACCAGCGGTAACAGCAGGATCTGGCAACACAGGCCGACCACCACCGGTTTCGGGTATTTCACCACGCGGGCGAAATCGGCCAGTGTCAGTGACAAGCCGAGACCGAGCATGATGATGCCCAGCGCCAGAGGGAGGAACGCAGTCAGCAGCGGTGAGGCGGTCATGGGCAGGCACTCGGGCAAAGGATCCAGGCAGTCTAGGCCGGCCTTATGGGCTAGCTAATCGCAATGCGCCAGTACTTGGTAACCGTTTGTTACCGGATTCCCGGCAACCCTTGCCGCACAGCGTCTGCATGCCGCGTTGCGATAGGCGCCCCGGCGCAGTAGCATGCCGCTTTTGCCGAGGATTAGCCCGTCATGCCGTTCCAGCAAGGTCTGCTTGCCACCCCTGTGCCGGCCCACGCCCGTCACCTGTTCTTCGCCCTGCAGTCGCCCGAGGCGCTGCCTGGCGTACTGGATGTATTGCTGCCGCAGGTGGATGGGCAGAAGCTGATCCTTGGCATCGGTGCCCCCTTGGTGAAAGCCCTTGGTCGTGACGTTCCCGGCCTGCGCGCCTTCCCGCAGCTCGATGCCGCCGTGGAAAACCCGAGCACCCAGCATGCCCTATGGCTGTGGCTGCGTGGCAACGAGCGTGGCGACCTGCTGCTCCAGGCCCAGGCACTGGAGCAGGCACTGGCCCCGGCACTGCGCCTGGCTGACAGCGTCGATGGCTTCCTCCACCGCGGTGGCCACGACCTGACCGGTTACCAGGACGGCACCGAGAACCCGGTAGACCAAGAGGCTGTGGACGCCGCCATTGTTGCCGGCGAGCAGCCGGGCCTGGCCGGTTCCAGCTTCGCTGCCTTCCAGCTGTGGAAGCATGACCTGGAGTACTTCAAGTCACTGCCCCAGGCCGACCAGGACAACATCATCGGCCGCCGTCTGAGCGACAACGAAGAACTCGACGACGCGCCGGAATCGGCCCACGTCAAGCGCACCGCCCAGGAAAGCTTCGAGCCAGAGGCCTTCATGGTGCGCCGCTCGGTCGCCTGGGCCGACAGCCGTGGTGCAGGCCTGGCGTTCGTCGCCCTGGGCCACAGCCTGGATGCCTTTGAGGTGCAACTGCGGCGCATGAGCGGCCTGGAAGACGGCATCATCGATGGCCTGTACCGCTTCAGCCGGCCGCTGACCGGTGGCTACTACTGGTGCCCACCGATGGCCGAGGCGGGTGTGGACCTGAGCGTGCTGCTGCAGGCCTGATTACAAAACATCCAGATACAGAATCACCCGCCAGCGCAGGGTATAGCGGCTAGCCTTGAAGTTTCCGACTTATGACGGGAGCTTTGCCATGTACAAGCGTCGCGATGTACTACGCGCTGGTGCGGCTTTAGGCCTTGTAGCCGCTAGCCCCTGGCTGCAGGCCGCCAACTCCGGTGGCTTGCTGACGCGCAAGGTCCCGGCCTCTGGGGAGGCCTTGCCGGTGATCGGCGCCGGTACATCCGGCAGTTTTGAGGTCGAGGCCGGCTCCGCCGAGTATCAGCAGCTCAAGAGGGTGCTCAAGGCGTTTTTCGAGAGTGGCGCCAAGGTCATCGACACTTCGCCCAATTACGGTGGCGCCGACCGCATTCTCGGCCAGCTGCTGGAGGAGGGCGGCTGGCACCGGCAATGTTTCATCGCCACCAAGATCGCCGCCGACAGCCGGGCCGATGCCGAAGCGCAATGGGCCGGCACTATCAAGAGCCTGCGTACCGACAAGGTCGACCTGCTGCAGATTCACAACCTGCGCGACTGGCAGACGCAACTGCCCTATGCCCGTGAGCTCAAGCAGCAGGGCAAGACCCGCTACGTCGGCATTACCCATTACCTGAACAGCGGCCACGAAGACGTGGCGCGCATCGTGCGCAGCGAACCGCTGGACTTTATCCAGATCAACTACTCGGTGAATGCCCCACAAGCGGCACGCGAGCTGTTGCCGTTGTGCCAGGACAAGGGCGTCGCCGTGCTGATCAACCGTGCTTTCGACGACGGTCGTTTGTTTGCCAGGGTCAAGGACCAGGCCTTGCCCACGTGGGCCGCCGAGGCCGGTATCAGCAGCTGGGCGCAGCTGTTTCTCAAGTTTGCCATCAGCCATCCGGCGGTGACCACGGTCATCCCCGCGACCGGGCGCCCGGAGCGCCAGCTGGACCAGCTCAAGGCAGGGCATGAGCCTTTGCTCAACCAAGCGCAACAGCAGGCGCTGATCGAGCAGTTCACCTGAGGCCGTGGGCAACTGGCGCAAGCGCTTGGGCCAAGGGCTGAATATCCAGCCCGGCGAGGCCCCGGCAGTACTCGCCGGGCTGTTGCTGTTCTACCTGCTGTTCACCGGCTATTTCATGCTGCGCCCGGTGCGCGAAACCATGGGTGTGGCGGGTGGCGTCGAGAACCTGCAGTGGCTGTTCACCGGTACCTTCATCGCCACCCTGGCCTGCCTGCCATTGTTCGGCTGGCTGGCCTCAAAGGTACGTCGCCGACACATCCTGCCCTGGACCTATGGTTTCTTCGCCAGCAACCTGTTGCTGTTCGCTGCGCTGTTTGCCGTGAATCCAGAGGACTTGTGGAACGCCCGGGCGTTCTACGTCTGGCTGTCCGTGTTCAACCTGCTGACCATTTCGTTGGCCTGGAGCGTGCTCACCGACCTGTTCTCCAGCGAGCAAGGCAAGCGCCTGTTCGGCCTGCTCGCCGCCGGGGCCAGCCTGGGAGGCTTGAGCGGGCCGATTCTGGGCACGCTGCTGGTGGCACCGCTGGGACACGCCGGGCTGGTGCTGCTGGCCGCACTGTTTTTGTTGGGCAGCGTGATCGCCTGCGTCGTATTGCAACGCTGGCGCGATCGCAACCCATTGCCTGCAGCGAATGAACCACCCACATCGCGCCCCTTGGGCGGCAATCCCTTTGCCGGCGCGACGGCCGTACTGGGTTCCCGTTATCTGTTGGCCATTGCCTTGTTCGTGCTGCTGCTCGCCAGCGTCAGCACCTTCCTGTACTTCGAACAGGCGCGCATCGTCAGCGAAACCTTCACCGATCGTACCCGCCAGACCCAGGTGTTCGGCCTGATCGACACCGTGGTGCAAGCGCTGGCGGTCCTCACTCAAGTTTTTCTCACCGGCCGGCTGGCCAGGCGCATGGGGGTAGGGGTGTTGCTGGTGGCGGTACCGCTGGTGATGGCGGCCGGCTTCGTGTGGCTGGCCCTGGCGCCAGTATTTGCCGTGTTCGTGGTGGTAATGGTGGTGCGCCGGGCCGGTGAGTATGCGCTGGTGCGGCCGGGCCGCGAGATGTTGTTCACGGTGTTGCCAGCCGAAGACAAATACAAGGCCAAGAATTTCCTCGACACCGTGGTGTACCGCGGTGGCGATGCCCTGAGTGGCTGGCTCAAACGCGGCCTGGACCTGCTGGCCGATCACCCGCAACTGGCAATGTTGATCGGTACCGCGCTGGCCGTGGGCTGGGCGTTTACCGGCGCCTGGCTGGGAGGGCGACAGCGCCAGGCGGAAACGGCTGTTGCACCAAATAAACCGCCGCCGCTTATTTAACGCCACCGGTCCGAACCCTTCGCAATAAAACGAATCCCCCGATATCGCCGAACTCCGACCTTATGTACGGCGCAGTGCCGTTCACACTTCGAAAGCCACAAGAGGTTAGAGACCATGGCCAACAAAGATAACAGCCGCACGGGCAGCCAGGGTGGCAACAAGAACCCAGGCAATTTCGCCAACGACCGGGAAAAGGCCTCCGAGGCCGGCCGCAAAGGCGGCCAGCAATCCGGTAGCGGTAGTGGTAGCGGCCGCAGCAGCAGCGATTCGAGCCGCAAGGGCGGCCGTTCGTAAGTGAGCCAACGCAGTGCCAAGGCGACTTGGCACTGCGCTCCACCGGTACGGGAGGTTCCCATGCGTGTGACACCTTTGATCGCCTTGTTGGGCAGCCTGGTATTGCTCGGCGGCTGCTTCGACCGCGACAACAATCACCCGGGCAAGAACAGCGATCCAACCAAGCCTTCTGTTCAGATGCAGCAACCTGCGCAAAAGCCTGCACCGCAGCCTGCGCCAGACCCACAACCGATGCCGCAGGAAGACCAGCGCCAGTAAGCTGCAAGAGGAATACGGCATGACCGTGATGACCTGCAACACCGCAGCATCGATCCCGGCCCTGGCCGATGACACCAGCCTTGCCAGGCGCTATCAGGGGCTTCTGTCAGGCGACGACGCAGATAGCCGTCAATGGCTGGCAGCGCGCCTGGCCGAGGTCAGCACTGCTGCTGACGACCTGCCCGATACGCCGAGCGAACTCGATGCCTGGAGCGCCCGCCATGCGGCGCGGGTTGCCCGTGACCATGCGTGCTACCTGGAGCAACGCCAGCAAGGTGCTCCGCGCCGCTATTTTGCTAATCGCTCCCAGGCGCTCTGGTTCTTGCA
Source organism: Pseudomonas sp. TWI628 (assembly GCF_039673865.1). Classification (NCBI taxonomy): domain Bacteria; kingdom Pseudomonadati; phylum Pseudomonadota; class Gammaproteobacteria; order Pseudomonadales; family Pseudomonadaceae; genus Pseudomonas; species Pseudomonas sp. TWI628. Next base: position 181,722 of record NZ_JBDJMM010000002.1, read on the forward strand.
GCAAGTGGCGCCGACCAAGGCTGTCGACGGTGCCTGGTTGCACGCGACCCTGCATCACTGGCAAGACCCCCGTTATCACGGCCTGATTCGCACGTATCTCGAAGAACTGGGCGATGGCGACCCGCGAAGCAATCATGTGCTCATTTACCAGCGCCTGATCAGCCGCCTGGGTTGCCTGGAACCGCTCCCACTGGACGATCAACAGTACCTGCAAGGCGCCTTGCAGCTCGCGTTGGGCCATTACGGCGAAAGCTTCCTTGCGGAGGTGATCGGTTACAACCTGGGCTATGAACAGCCCCCGCTGCACTTGCTGATCACCACCCACGAACTGGCTGAACTGGGCATAGACGGTCACTATTTTCAATTGCATGTAACGATCGACAATGCCGCCAGCGGTCACGCCCAGAAGTCTATCCGGGCAGTGCAGCAACTCTGTCCGCAGGGCGACCCCGAGGTGTTCTATCGCAGGGTGCGTCACGGCTATCGGCTGAATGACCTGGGCACCGATACGCCCAGCCTGATCAGCCGTTTCAACCTGGAGGGCGAATTGCTTGCGGCCCTGGAGCGCAAGCGCCGCTTCGGCCAGTTCATGCATGCCGACCGCTGCCGTCTGCAACAACGCACGGTGAACCAATGGCTGGCCGAACCCGGCGCCTTGCCGGGCTTTCTCCAGGCATTGCAGGCGCAAGGGTGGATCAAGCGTGGACAGAACCCAACGCAGAGTCGCTGGTGGTCGCTGATCGACGGCCCGAGTGCGCCCATGTTTGGTGTGTTCAGCGCCTATGAAAAGCAGCTGTGGCACGACTGGATCGCGGCTGACTGGCAGGCCCCGCTGCGCCGGGTGCTGCCCGGCAGCTGGATGCCGGATGTGCAGGCATTACCGGGCAGCGACGGGCTGGACGGTGGCAGCGAGAGCATCGACAGCCTGATCGCTCGCATGGCCGGCAACCAGCATGCCCAGCCACAGGGCCTGCGCGCCACTCGCGCCTACATTCGTGCCACCGGCCTGGCCCAGGAGGGCCCACATTGATGATGCTCGATTCCCGACAGGTTGAGGCCGACGAGGCTTTGTTGCAGCTCGGCCGTCGCTTGCGTGCCGACGGCTACCGATTTACCTGCGTGACGCCGGCAACCCAGGCGATCAACAACGCCCGCGAGGGGGCTGAGCATGCCAGCACCCTGCGCGATGTGTTTGGCTGGAGCCGGGCATTCCCGCCCTCGCTGCTCTCGGCCGACGAACTGCAGCAGATGCGTGCCGCACAGGTGCTGAACGAGGAAGGCAGCTGGCTGCGCAGCCGCGTGCGCTGGTCGAGCCTGGATGACTTGCTGCTGGTGCACTCAGCCTATCCGACCGACGCCAGTGATGCGGTGTTCTTTGGCCCTGACAGTTATCGCTTCGCCCACGTCATCCATGACCACCTGCAGCGCTGCCCGAACCGCGTGCAGCACGCCGTCGATATCGGCTGTGGCAGCGGCGTGGGCGCACTGGTAATCGCACGGGCGGCGCAACAGGCCCAGGTGAGTGCCGTCGATATCAATCCGCTGGCCCTGCGCTACACGGCGATCAATGCAGCCTTGGCCGGCATCAGTAATGTGACGGTCGAAGCGAGCGACCTGCTCGAGGGCATCAGCGGCTATTTCGACCTCATCGTCGCCAACCCGCCGTACATGCTCGACACTGGCCAGCGCACCTATCGTCATGGCGGCGGGGCACTGGGCGCGGACCTGTCGCTGCGCATCGTCGAACAGGCCCTGGAGCGCCTGAGCCCCGGGGGGACGTTGCTGCTGTATACCGGCGTGGCCATCGTCGAAGGCCGCGATGGCTTGCTCGAAGCCATCCGCCTGCGCCTGGCCGGCCCGAAGTGGGCGTGGGTCTATCGGGAAATCGACCCGGACGTGTTTGGCGAGCAATTGCTCGAGCCGGGCTATGAACGGGTCGAGCGCATCGCTGCGGTGGCGCTTACCGTAAACCGCAGTAGCTGACCCCGCATGCACCGGCCCTGCACGTTCGGCATCGAGGAAGAATACCTGTTGCTGGACCTTGCCAGCGGCCGCCTGCTGACCTCGCCGTCACAGCGTGTGGCCAGGCGTTGCCGTGAGGTGGCTGGCGAGTACTTTGCCGAAGAGATGTTCCGCAGCCAGATCGAAGTCGCCTCGCCGGTGTTCGGCAACCTGCATGAGGCACGGGGCTTCTTCCAGGATCATCGTCAGCGCCTGAGTGCCAGCCTGGCCGAGGAGGGTGTGGGCCTTTACTGCGCGGCCAGCCACCCCAATGCGCCCTGGCAGCGGCAGCAGCCCAGGGCCACTGCGCATTACCGGCAGCTGTTCGACGACTACCAGCAGGTAGCGCGGCGCAGCCTGCTCAACGGCCTGCATGTGCATGTGGGTGTGCCGCCAGGTTGTGATCGCATGCAACTGATCAATAACCTGGTGTACTGGCTGCCCTTGCTGCTGGTGCTGAGCACGTCGTCCCCCTTGTGGGCTGGGCAGAGGACCGGCTACATGAGCTATCGGCGCGTGATGTGCGGGGAGTGGCCCCATATGGGCCTGCCCGAGCCCTTGCTCGACTGGGGCGCCTATGAACGCTACCGCGCGTTGCTGCAACGCACGGGCGCACTGGCCAAGGACGGTGATTTCTGGTGGGCGATCCGGCCGTCCAGGCGCTACCCCACGGTGGAACTGCGCATCTGTGATGCCTGCCCGGCGCTTGAAGATGCACTGTGCCTGGCGGCGCTGTTCCGCCATCTGGTGGAGCAAAACGTGGCGAGGCACCGCGCTGCGCCTGCGCTCAGCCGCGAACTGCGCTGGATCACCCAGGAAAACTACTGGCGCGCGATGCGCCATGGACGCTTTGCCGAATTCATTGGTGTGCATGAGCAGCAACCGGTCACCGCGCTGGCCTGGCTGGGCCAGTTGCAGGCGCAGTTCGAGCCGGATACGGTGGACGCCGAGCGCGCTTACCAACATGCCCGGCTGATCCTGCAGCAGGGCACCAGCGCCGACCGCCAGCTGGCGGCCCTGCAGTGCGCCTTGGCCAATGGCGCCAGCGCTGCGCAGGCCTGCCAGGCCGTGGTCAGGCAGGTGGTCGCGGCTGGGCTTGCATTCAGCTAACGAATGCCGACAATGGCTGCGCCCCTCGCCAGCCATTCGGACCCACCGCACCATGATGCTGAACAAGCAGTTCCCCGACATTTCCCTCGCCGACACCCTGTTCGTTTTCGCCCTGGAGGCTGAAGCGGGTGATGTCTTTGCCGAGGTGAACACCGTGTTCACCGGCATCGGCAAGGTCAATGCCGCCATCGCCCTGACCAAAGCGATCCAGCAACGCCGTCCGAAGCTGATCGTCAACCTCGGCTCGGCCGGCAGCCAGCGCCATGGCAAGGGCGAGGTGGTGTGCTGCACGCGCTTCGTGCAACGCGACATGGACGTGACTGCGCTGGGCTTCGCCCGTTACCAGACGCCGCTGTCGAACATTCCGGTGCTGCTGGAACATGGCCAGACGATCCCCGGCCTGCCAGTGGAAACCTGCGGCAGTGGCGACAGCTTCGAAATCAACCATGGCGACGCCCCTTACGATGTGGTCGACATGGAAGCCTACGTGTTCGCGCTGATCGCGCGCGATGAAGGCATTCCGTTCGTGTGCCTGAAGTACATCTCCGATGACGCCGGCAGCGATGCGGCGGACGATTGGGCGGTGCAGGTGCATTTGGCGGCCGAGGCGTTCAAGCGGGTGTTGTTCACCCAGGCCGGCTGACCATCAGGGCAACGCGAATAAACCTTTACCGCGTCAGGCAGTCACTTCAGGTATGAGGCTCATCTTGAGCCTGGGAGGTGTTGCCAATGGCCAGGGCTATCTGGAAAGGCGCGATCAGTTTCGGACTGGTGCATATACCGGTGTCGCTCAACACCGCGGTGCGCACCGAGCGGGTCGACTTCGACTGGCTCGACAAGCGCAGCATGGAGCCGGTGGGCTACAAACGGATCAACAAGGTCACCGGCAAGGACATCGACAAGGACAACATCGTCAAGGGCGTGGAGTACGAGAAGGGCCGCTACGTGGTGATCAGTGAAGAAGAGATCCGCAAGGCCCGCCCCGAAGCCACGCAGACCATCGACATTTTCTCGTTCGTGGAAGCTGCAGAAATTCCCTTGCAGCAGTTCGACACGCCGTATTACCTGAGCCCCGACAAGCGCGGCGGCAAGGTCTATGCGCTGCTGCGCGAAACCTTGGCAAGTACCGGCAAGGTGGCGCTGGCCACGGTGGTGCTGCATACCCGCCAGCACTTGGCGCTGTTGCGCCCGCTGGACGATGCGCTGGTGATGATTACCCTGCGCTGGCCGGACGAGGTGCGCGGGCTAGACAGCCTGGAGCTGGACAAGAGCGTGACCGACAGTAAACCCGACAAGCGCGAACTGGACATGGCCAAGCGGCTGGTCGAAGACATGAGCGGGGCGTGGGCGCCCGATGAGTACCACGATGCGTTTCGCCAGACCATCATGGACCTGGTGGAAGAGAAGGCCAGCAAAGGTAAGATCGCCGTGGTGGACAAGGGCGAGGGTGGGGCTGCAGAGAAGGGGGCCGATATCATCGACCTTACCGAGCTGCTCAAGCGCAGCCTGGGTGGCAAGGCATCGCGCAAAGCGGCGCCCGAAAAGAAACCGGCCAAGCGCTCCCGCAAGGCATCGTGATGCCTGTTCCGGCCTTATCGCGGATAAAACTGCGATAAGGCCGGAACAGGCAGCTAAAGACTCGCCAGGTAATCCCCAAACCCCTCCCGGGCCCGGCTATCGATGCGGCTACTGGTGGCCACGCTGTGCCTGGCGGTCCAGACGATCTGTGCCCCGTCCGCCTCAAGATCACGCACCAGCTGCACATCCTCATGCGCCGCCAGCGGTTGAAACCCGCCAACCCGCTCATAGGCGCGGGCACACACCCCCAGGTTGGCCCCATGGATATGCCGATGGCCCTCTCGCGCCTCATACCGGCTGAGATACAGCTTGCGCAGCGCCGCCCGTTGCCAGTTTTGCCAGCGGGCGACATGCACTGTGCCGCACACCACCTCAGCCGTGCAGGCCAGTTGTGACAGCAGCCAATGCACAGGCACCTGGCTGTCGGCGTCGGTGCAGGCCAGCCAGCTTGCACCGCGCTGCAGCATCCATTCGGCCCCCAGGCGGCGCGCCATGCCAACGCTTCCAGCCTCGACTGCGAGCACGTCGACATCATACCGAGCGGCCACCTTGGCGCTGCCATCGACACAGCGATCGAGAACCACCAGCACGTTCACACCGTGGCCTGCCTGCTTCGCCACGGCCACCGCTGCGGCCATGGCTTTCAAGCAGCGCCCGAGGCGGCGTGCTTCATTGTGCGCGGGGATCACCACACCGATCATGTGCAGGTCTCATCCAGGTCGACCACACTGGGCTGACATGACCAGTACTCGAGCACGAAGTCGGCCTCCTCGTGCCGGTAGACCGCGAACAGTGGCAGGTGCTTGGACAGCAACTGGTGCACCTCGCGGCCATCCTGCGGGCAGCCGGCGATCGGATGCTTCCAGTGGCAGGCCAGCAGGCCGCCGTCATAGGTCAGGCTGGCGACCGACTGCTCAATGACCTGCAACCAATCGGTGGGATCGAGGTAATAGCCCACTTCGCTGAGCACGATCAGGTCGAAGCGCCCCCCCGGCCAGTCACCTGGCAACCTGGCCAGTTCAATCGATGCATTCGGCACATCGGCCAAGCGCTCTCGGGCAAGCGCCACTGCCGTTGGGTCCAGGTCCTGACACAACAGTTCGGCGCAGCGCTCGGCCAGCAAGGCACTCAGTTCGCCATTGGCGCAGGCGGGTTCGAATACCCGCTGGTAGCATTGGCGCGGCAGGCTGGCCATGACCAGTTCACGTTTGCGTTTTTCATACCAGCGGGTACGAAACGCCCACGGGTCTTCATTGCTGGCATACAAATCGGCGAAATACTGCGCATCGAGGCTCATGACGACTCCATCTACAGAAATACCAGTTCGAAAGGTTGCAGCAGGCAGTCCAGTAGCCTGGCTGGCAGCACAGGCGGGCGTGGGCCGTCGGGTTGCAATTGGCTGACATGCGCGGCCAGGGCCTTGCGCTTGCGCGCCAGGGCGGCCTCGTCGAGCTCGATGCGGTGGGCACGGGGCCAGGGCAGGCGCGGGTCGTCCGGCTGCGCCCAGTGCCAGGCCCATACCGGCACCTCAACCAACTGCGCCTTGCGCGCCAGGGCGGCCTGGGCCGCCGCCCTGCCAACGGCCTCATGGTCGCAGTGACCGTCGTCGCGCCAGGTGGCCATCAGCACATCATCGGATCGCAGCGCCTGGGTCAGGTGATTGACCAGGAAGGCTTCCTCGCGAGGCAAGCCGCCGTCTTTCAGGTTCAGCCTGCGCCAGTTCAGGCGGTTGAGGTCCAGGTCGAGCTGCTGCAGGGCTTGGCGGCTTTCCAGCGGGCGCTGCCGACGCAGGCGATGCTCGGTCCAGTATTCGGAACTGGGATGGCTACCTTCGCCGTCAGTGGCGGCAATCAGCAGCAAGTCGTCTTCGCGACCGCGAAAGTGCGTCAGCAACCCACCGGCCATGAGGATTTCATCGTCCGGATGCGGTGCGATCAGCACCAGGCGACGCCCGGGTGGGCACAGTTGCTGGGGGCTTATCCAGGTGGCGCGCGCCAGGCGCGCGGCCTGTTGCCACTCGGCCCATGGGGTGCCTTCGCTGGACTGGATCAGGTTCGCATTCATAGCTTCCAGGCTCCTGCAGGTACTTGTGCCAGTTGCTCACCCAGTGCGGCCAAGTCGCGTTCGGCGTGGCTCTGGCGAAGAAATACCGGCAGGTCAGCGCTGAGCCTGGCGAAATGGCTGTTGCGGCAGAACGGTGTAGCCCCCAGCGCACGGCCTACGTGGTTGATCACCTGCTCGACCGCGTGTTCGACCTGAGCGCGAGTGCGCCGCACCTCGAAACTGGCGTCGGCGTCGGGCTGTCGGTCTATCCAGGCGGCGCATTCGCGCAGCGCCGCGCGAGCGCCGAACAGGGCCGCGTCCACCGCACCGAGGTGGGCATCGGCATGGGCGTCGGGGCGGGGCTTGCGACAATGCGCCCGCAAGTAGTCGGCCAATGCTTCGGCGGCGCCGTACCAACAGGCGGCAATGCCTGCGCCGCCATGCCAGAAGCCAGGGCGCGACAGATACTGCCCGGGCTGGCCGATGGCGATGCCGACGGTGTTGGCGAACGTCACCTCGATGCTCGCGGTGGTTGCCATGCCCACGGCCTGCCAGCGGTCGATACTCAAGCCTTGGCTCGGCTGTGCCAACTCGATCGCCACCAGTTGTGGCTGGTCGTCATCGGCCCAGGCGGTAATCAACGCCCGGTCGATCTGCAGCGCACCCGAGCACCAGGCCTTGCGACCGGTCAACAGCACCTGGTCACCATCGCGCGCGACAATGCGCGCCCGAGCGTCTGGGTGTTCCGCTGCCCAGACGCCCCAGGTGCCTTCTGCCACCCGATGCGCCGCGCCACACTCAGCGAGTATCGCGAGTGCGTCGGTATGGCCTTCGTAGAGCTTGGCCAGCGCCAGGTCGCAGCCGGCCACCCGCGCCAGGGTCTGCCAGCGGCGCAGGGTGTTGCCTTGCCCAGGCAGTGGCAGCAGGTCCAGGTGGTCGGCCTTGAGTGCCTGGATCAGTTGCGGCAGCTGGGTGTCCAGGTTCAGGGGTTGCGGCCGCTCACCGAAGGTGCGCAACAGCCGGTCGAGGTTGTTGAGGTCGAAATCCTGGATGATGCTCATGCCATCCCCATTTGCTTGCGCATGCCTGCGGTGATCGATTGGCGGACTTTGGCAATGTCGGCCCAAGGGTCGTCGACTTCAGCCAGGCGTTCATGCAGGTTGCCGATATGCCATTGATTGGCGCCCTTGAGCTGGGCCAGTTCTTCACGCCAGATCGGCACCGACACCGGCAGGCCTTCGCGGGCGCGCAGGGAATAGGCGCTTACCGTGGTGGCGCCTTTGCCGTTGCGCAGGTAATCGATGAAAATCTTGCCGACCCGGTTCTTCGGGCCTGAGACGGCGCTGAGGCGGTCGGGGAACAGCCTGGCCAGGTAGTCGACAATAGCGTGACTGAAGTCTTTGACGTCATCCCAACCGGCACGACGGGTCAGGGGCACCACCAGGTGAATGCCTTTGCCGCCACTGGTCTTGAGGAACACCTTCAGGCCCAGTTCGTCGAGCAGGGTAAGGGCAAGCTGGGTCGCTTCGAGCATGGCCTTCCACGGCAGCGCGGGGTCGGGGTCGAGGTCGAGGACGAAGCGGTCGGGCTTGTCGAAGTCCTTGTCGGTGGCATTCCAGGTGTGCAGCTCCAGCATGTTCATCTGCACGGCGCCCAGCAGCGTATCGGGGCGGTTGATGACCATTGCGGCCTGACCGGCTTCGGCTTTGTCGTAACTGAGCACATGGGGAAGGTGCAATTGCCCGGCGTTCTTCTGGAAGAACAGCTCGCCAGCCAGGCCTTCCGGTGCACGCACCAGGGCTACGGGGCGGTCCTTGAGCTGCGGCAGTATCCACTGGCTGACTTCGGCATAGTACTCGGCGATCTGCCGCTTGGTGGCGCCGATGGTGGCGTCGATCACCCGCTCGGGGTGGCTCAGGCGCAGCTCGCCGAGGTCGCCTGGCAGGTCGGTTTGCTTGCGTTTGGACGCAGATTTGCCGGGCATGGCACGCTCCAGGTCGATGGTGGTGGCCGGCTTGTCGTCGCGCAGCCCGTGGAACACCGAGTGGCGCACCACGCCATCGCGGGTCATCTGGGCATAGGCAACCTCGGCCAGCAACTGCGGCTTGAGCCAGTGCACGCCACGGGCTTCAGCGCCGGTTGGCGGCCTGGATAGGGCGGGCTTGGCAATTTCCAGGGGTTTGAGGCGGGCGTGGATGGTGTTCAGTGTGGTGGCACTGAAGCCGGTGCCAACCTTGCCGGCGTAACGCAACTCGCCGCTGTCATTATCGTGCAGGGCCAGCAGCAGGGCGCCAAAGCCGCTGCGGCTGCCTTTAGGGTCGGTGAAACCGACGATCACGAATTCCTGGCGTTGCTTGCACTTGAGTTTTACCCAGTCGGCGCTGCGCCGGCCGACGTAGGGGCTGTCGGCCCGTTTGCCGATCAGGCCTTCAAGTTCCAGGCGGCAGGCGCTGTCCAGCAGCGAGTCGACCGGCTCGTCGAAATCTTCGGAATACCTCAACACATCCGATTCATTGTGTTCGAGCAACGTGCGCAAGGCCTCGCGGCGCTCCTGCAGCGGCACCTGGCGCAGATCCTGGGCGCCGAGGTACGGCAAGTCGAACAGGTAGTAGCTGATCTGTTCGTCGTGATCGGTGTCGAAGGCGTTCTGCAAGGCCTGGAAATCAGCCTTGCCACTCTCGTCATTGACCACCATCTCGCCATCGAGCCAGGCCGAATCCACACCCAGCGCACGCAGTGCGGCAACTTGCCGGGGCATCTTGGCGCTCCAGTCGTGGCCATTGCGCGTGAACAGGCGGATATCGTCACCTTCGATGCGGGCGAGGATGCGATAACCGTCGAATTTCACTTCATAACGCCAGTCGCCGCCGGGGGGCGAGTCGACCAAGGTGGCGAGTTGCGGTTGCAGGTGTTCAGGCAACGCGGCCTTGACGGCGCGGTTGGCCTTCTTGCGGCTGGTATGGGCTGCTGAGCGCGGGGTGTTGGCTGCGCGCCGAGGCACCAAGGTACGGTCGCTGAGTACGCTGTCCGGCTGGGCCTCGACGATGCTGTACTCAGCTTCGCTGCGCGCCTCGCCATCGTGCGACTTGACCAGCATCCATTGCTCCTGCTTGCCGGCCAGGTGGGTGCGGAACAGGTTCCACACACCGTTGAGCTTTTCGCCCTGCAGGCGAAAACGCAACTTCCCCTTGGCGTAGGCCTGGTGCGCATCGCCTTCAGGTTCCCAGATGCCGCGGTCCCAGACGATCACATCGCCTGCACCATAGTGGCCCTCGGGGATATTCCCCTCGAAATCGGCATAGTCCAGCGGATGGTCTTCGACATGAACTGCCAGGCGCCGCACCTTCGGGTCAAGCGATGGGCCTTTGGGTATTGCCCAGCTTTTCAGCGTGCCATCCAGTTCCAGGCGAAAGTCGTAGTGCAGGTGGCTGGCATCGTGTTTCTGGATGCAGAACTGCAAGGCGTGGGCGCGCTTGCCCCGCTTGCGCTGGCCGCTGGGCTCGGGCGAGGCGTTGAAGTCACGCTTGCGCTCGTATTCTGCAAGGGGCTTGGCCATGGCAGGCTCCAGGGGATTGAGTGTCTGTAGATTGGGAGGAGGCCGCCCGCACGGTAGTTCAAAAAAACTCTGAATCATCCGCAGCTTGGCGGAGTCGACCGTGTGTACCGGACCGATGGAGAACGGAAATGACCCGACCCGATGACCTCAAGCCCTACACACCTACCGAAATTGACACCACCGAAGACCGCATGGGCAGCGTTCATGAACTGGACTTCAATGACCAGGACGACCACCAAGGCCGGGTGGGCGATGAGCGGCCCGCCGCGGAGGTTGCGCAGGAGTTCCCGGCGCGCCGGGTTGCCGAAAGTGGAATGACCGGTGGCGAGGCGCTGAGCGACAGCTTGCATGAGGACAACGTTACCTACGATGACCTCAGCCCGGACACGCTGCTGGACGAAACCGGCGCCCGCGACCCCCATGAACCCGGCAGCGGCGCGCCGGCGGACCAGACCCTGCGCCGCGTGGATGCCGACGAGATTGGCGGTGGCATCGGCCTGGACGAGGCCGAGCTTGCACGCTCCGCACCGCTGGACGGCGAACCTTGGACCGATGACGTCATCGAGGATGACGAGGGAGAAACACCATGAACGAGCAACGTTGTGCCTGTAACCATTGCAGCTGCACCGTCGATGCCAATGCCGTGCAGCAGGGCGGCAAAGCCTATTGCTGCGAAGCTTGCGCCAGCGGGCATCGCAATGGCGAACCTTGCCGCACGGCCGATTGCAAGTGCGGCCAAGCGACCCAGCCGAACGAGAGCAGTGTGGACAATGCGCTGGACGAGACTTTCCCGGCCAGTGACCCGATCTCACCTTGAATCAATGGGTTTGCCAGGTGCCTTGAGCAGGGCCGGCTTCGCCGCTGGCCAGGCTACCGAGCAACATCATCATTGCAGCAGCAACGCGCAGGACTACCTCCCAGGCCGATCAGGCCGGTTTATCGCGTTGGCGCATGGCCTTGGCGCGCTTTTCCAGGATCAGGTAAGTGAGGACGGCGACCACCAGCGGTACCAGGTAATACAACGTCCGGTAACCCAGCAGCGCCGCCACCAGCGTGCCTTGGCCAAGCTGCCCGTGGAGCAGGGCGAGGAACACCGTTTCGAGCACGCCAAGGCCGGCCGGTATATGGGCGACCACCCCGGCCACACAGCTGATCAACAGGATGCCGAGGATTGACGGGTAGAACGCCTCGCCCGGCAGCAGCCAGTAAATCAGCAAGGCCATCATCGCCCAGTTGCTTGCGCCCAACGTGACCTGGCACAGAGCCAGGCGCAGCGAGGGCAGGGTGACTTCGTGCTCGCGCCAGCGCCAGGTGCGCTTTTTTGCCAGGCCACACGCCAGCAGGTAGCCGATTGCGATCGCCAGCAACAACACGCCGATCAACCGCAGACCGCTGGCCCCCACCGCCCAGTTGGCCGGCAGCTTGACCAGGCCCAGGGCGAACACGCTGCCAGCCAGCAGCATGTAGCCCATCCAGTTGGTCAGCAGGCCCAGGGTGAGGATGCGGGTGATGGTTGGCGTATCCAGGCCCAGGCGGCTGTACAGGCGGTAACGCAAGGCCACGCCACCCACCCAGGTGGTGAAGTTGAGATTGAAGGCATAACACACGAAGGCCACCGGCAGCACCTGTCGGGCGGGCAGGTGGTGGCCGGTGTACGCCCGGGCCAGCAGGTCGTAGCTGGCGAAGAGCAGGTAGCTGCACAGTGCCAGGGCCAGGCCAATGGCCAGCGTGCCCGGCTGGTAGGCCAGCAGTGACTGGCGCACCTCGTTCCAGTCAAGGTTGCGCGCAAGAAAGTACAGCAGCACCGGTATCAGGATCAGGAACGCCACGGTGAACAAACGCTTGCCCCAGAGTTGCCAGGTTTTCTGCGCCATCAGGTGTTGCCCTCATGCAGATCGCCCTCAGCTGCGACTTCCGGCTGCAGCGAACGCAGGCGCTGGCGGTGGGCGGGAAACCAGCCAGCGATCCGCGGAAAATGCCGGATGACGTGGAAACACACGAAGATCAGCGGTGCACGCCACCAGTAGCCACGGATCATCCGCTCCAGCGTCACCGGCTTGCATTGCTCGTCTGCGAGGGCCTGCAGGTGCTCGTACAATTGCTGGTTGAATGCCGGGTCGCGGATGAACAGGTTGGCTTCCAGGTTGAACGACAGGCTCAGGGGGTCGAGGTTGCTGGAGCCGACCGTGGCCCACTCGTTATCGACCAGCGCCACTTTGCCGTGCAGCGGCCGCTGGCAATATTCATGGATGCGTACTCCGTCGCGCAGCAGGTAGTTGTAGAGCAGGCGCGACAAGGCGCGCACCCAGCGCATGTCCGGCTGGCCCTGAAGGATCAACGTGACTTCGACCCCCCGGCGCGCGGCGTTGCGCAGTTCACGCATGAGGCGGTAGCCCGGGAAGAAATAGGCATTGGCCACGACCACCCGCTGGCGTGCCGTGCGCAGCGCTTGCAGGTAATGGGCTTCGATAGCGGTGCGGCGCAGGCGGTTGTCGCGTTCCACCAGCACCGCCGTACTCGATCCTGTCGGTGCAGTCTGGGGCCGGATCTCGCTGGGCGGCTCCAGCACCGGCGCCATCAGCCTGCGGCTGGCGGCATGCACCTGCGCCACCACCGGCCCGGTCACCTCCACGGCATAGTCCTGCTTGGCCATGGGGCCAAAATCGCCCAGGTGGTCGGCGCTGTAGTTGATCCCGCCGATGAAGGCCCGCTCACCATCGATCACGACGATCTTGCGGTGCAGGCGCCGGAACAGGTTGGTGCGCATGCCGGCCACCCTGGGTTGCGGGTCGAAGGCATGGAAGCTGACACCGGCATCGGTCAGCGCCGCCACGAAGCTGTCGGGCAGGTCGGCGGTGCCGTAGCCGTCCACTGCGACCTCCACCCGCACGCCGCGCCGGGCGGCATCGATCAGCACACGCTGTAATTGCTGGCCGACCTTGTCGTCGAAGATGATGAACGTTTCCAGCAGGATCTCTTGCTGTGCCTGCGCCATTGCCTCGAAGACACGGGGATAATACTGCTCGCCATTGATCAACAGTTCGATACGGTTGCCATCGATCCAAGGTCTGTTCACAGGGTGATCTCCGCAGCCAGTGGGGCATGGTCGGACAGATGCGACCAGGGATACATGGACAGCACCTGAGCCTTGGTCGGCATGGCATTGCGCAGGTAGATGCGGTCCAGGCGCAGTAACGGCAGGCGAGCCGGGAAGCTGCGTGCAGGGCTGCCGAAGTGTTCGCCAAAGGCCTCCACCAGGCGCTCGGAGAGCACAGCGTCGGCCTTTAGCCGCCAGTCATTGAAGTCGCCGGCGATGATCACCGGAGCCTGCGCCGGCAGGCGGTCAAGCAGCTCCAGCAACAGCTGCACCTGGCTTTGCCGGTGCGCTTCGCGCAGCCCAAGGTGCACGCAGATCGCGTGCACCTGCTCATGCCCTGGCACCTCCAGGCGGCAATGCAGCAGGCCGCGCTGTTCGTTGCCCTGGATCGACACGTCGAGGTTTTCGTGGTGTGTGATCGGGAACTTCGACAGCAGGGCATTACCGTGGTCACCATCGGGGTATACCGCGTTGCGGCCGTAGGCGAATTGCGGCCACATGCTGTCGGCGAGAAATTCGTACTGCGGCGTCTGCGGCCATGCCGGGTGGCGCACGGCGTGCTGCTGATGGCTGCCGTGGACTTCCTGGAGAAACACCAGGTCGGCATGGGTGGCGCGCACCGCTTCGCGCAACTCGGGGAGGATGAAGCGCCGGTTGAACAGGGTGAAACCCTTGTGCACGTTGATGGTCAGCACGTTCAGCCGGTGCACGGCGGTCACCTTGTCGATGACGCAGCGCGGCAAGGGCAGGGTCTTGTTCACAGCGGCACCTCCGGTTCCACGCCCGGCTCGGTGAGCAGGTGGTAATCCAGCTTGAGCTTTTCCAGCAGCCGCCGCGCATCGTAGGGCGCATGAACTTTCTGATCGTTGTCGAAGTAACAGTAGACATCGCGCGACGCTCGCCGAGGCGGCGCCTTGGCCACGACCAGGTGCGCATCCTCTACCTGGCCGCCTGCGGCCCAGGCCTGAATGCGCTGTTTCCACCGTTTCAGGGCACGCGCGGTATAGCCACTGCTGTACAGCTCGACATCACCGTGCAGGCGCATATAGACGAAATCGCTGGTCACATCTTCGACATAGGGCCACTTGCCTGCGCTGTCCGCCACGACCAAGGCGACGCGGTGCTTGCGCAGCAGTTTGATGAAGGTATCGCAGAGAAAACTCTCATGGCGGATCTCCACCGCATGACGCAAGCGCGCATTGCCCTTGATGGCGGTGCCACCGTTATCCTTGAGGCGTTCGGCGCAGCCTTGTGCACAGGCACGAGCAGCCTTGCGATCCTTGGGCAGCAACTGGAAGAACTGGCTGAACCGTTCTTCGTCGAACTTCATGTTCGGCGGAAATTGCCAAAGGAACGGCCCCAGTTTGTGCCCCAGCAGTAGCGGGCCGGAAGCGTAGAAATTGGCGATAGCCTCTTCGACCTCCTTTAGCCGCCGCACATGGGTGATATAGCGCGGGCCCTTGACCGCAAAAATGAAGTCCTCCGGCGTTTCGTCACGCCAGTTCACATAGCGCTCAGGGGTTTGCAGGCTGTAGAACGAGCCATTGATCTCGATGCTGTTCACTGCCCGCGAAGCAAATGCCAGCTCGCTACCCTGGCGCAGGCCCTTGGGGTAGAAGTCCTTGCGCCACGGCCCATAGCGCCAGCCGGAAATACCGATGCGGATATCGCTCACGCTGTTTTCCTCATAGCCTGCCCCATTGCACGTCACCTGAATGTGCGACAGGGGCAGGGCGGCAAGGGTTCAGCGCAGATGATCGAAGGCATCCTTGGCGCCCAGAGTTGAACTTTGCCGGCCTCAGCGATTCCACCGCATAGCAGATATGCAGCACAGGAGTCCGTCGCTATGAAATTCGACCGTTTCTGTCAGGGGCTGGCCAACTGGACCGGTCGACCGCTGACGTTTGGTGTCGCTTTCCTGGTGATTCTGGTCTGGGGCATCTCCGGGCCGCTGTTCGATTTCAACGACACCTGGCAACTGGTGATCAATACCTCGACCACCATCGTCACCTTCCTGATGGTGTTCCTGATTCAGAACACCCAGAACCGCGACAACGACGAACTGCATATCAAGATCGACGAATTGCTGCGCACCACCCAGAAGGCGCACATGGCATTGCTCGACCTGGAGCACATGGACCCGGCCGAACTGCATGCCTTGCGCAAGCAATACCAACAGATGGCTGAGCGCGGCGACGATGGGCAGAACCCCAAGGAATGACCTGCCAGAACCGGAGGCAAGCATGGCCAGACATATCATTCACTTTACCGGACCGATCAATTCATCCACTTGCGGCAACCTGATCAACACCTGCTCGCGCGCCATGCAGCAGGGTGCCGACGTGCTGCAGCTGAACATTGCCACCATGGGCGGCGAGTGCAGCTACGGCTTTACCCTGTACAACTTCCTGCGGGCCTTGCCGATCAGCGTGCACACCCACAACCTCGGCACCGTCGAGTCGATGGGTAACATCCTGTTTCTGGCGGGTGAGCACCGCACGGCGTGCAGCTACAGCAAGTTCCTGTTCCACCCGTTTCACTGGACATTGCATGGCTCGGTGGATCACTCGCGCATGGCTGAGTACGCCATGAGCCTGGATTACGACCTGCGCCTGTATGCGCAGATCGTCGCCGAACGTACCGAGGGCAGCAGCGAAGTGCTGGATGTGCCGCGCTACCTGATGGCCTACCCACGGATATTGGGGCCCAAGGAGGCGCTGGACAGCGGGATGATCCACGCCATCGACGAAATGCCGATCGAAGCCGAAACCAGCCAGTGGAGTGTGCACGCCTGAGTGCCGAAACTTGAGCAATTGTCTTGAGCAATTGTCTTGCCCAATTTCCTGGAGCTGGCGCAATCCCTGTGGATTCAGTAAGGCACCGAGCCGCTTAGCGCCTCAATGGCCTCGACCAGTTCGTCATAACCGACCGGCTTGTTCAGGTGGCGATCGAAGCCGGACTGGCGCGACTTATGCTGATCGGCGCTGGCACCGTAGCCGGTGAGGGCGATCGCTGGCGTGTGGCGCAGGTGGGCGAGGCCGCGCAAGGCCCTGATCAGCGCGTGACCGTCCATGCCCGGCATGCCGATGTCCGAGATGATCACGTCATAGTCGCCGCTGGCTGCGGCCTCCAGCGCCTTCAGCGGATTGCTGTAGGCCGCGACTTCGGCGCTTTCCATCTCCAGCAACTCCTGCATGACTTCCAGGACTTCAGGCGAGTCGTCGACCAGCAATATCGTCGTGCCTTGCAACCGTCCCTCGCTGGCAGGTTCCGGGTTATCTGAACGCAGTTGCAGACCGGGGTCGCACAACGGCAGGCGGACGGTAAAGGTGCAGCCCTTGCCAAGCCCCGCCGAGCTGGCTTCGACACTGCCGCCATGCGCTTCGGCGAGCTGGCGCACCAGCGACAGGCCAATGCCGAGACCTTCTCGGCCATGGCTGGCCACCTGCGGCGCCGCCTGGCTGAACAGGTCGAAGATATGCTCCAGGTTGTCGTCGCTCAAGCCCACGCCCTGGTCGATCACCTGCAGACGTGCGTGCGTTTCGTCGTGGCTCAGCACCAGGCGAATGTCAGCGCCTGGCGGGCTGAACTTCAGCGCGTTGTTCAGCAGGTTCCAGATGATCTGCTCCAGGCGCGTCAGGTCGCCGTCGATCATCAGCGGCAGGTCATCGGCGGGCACCTCCAGGTGCACCGGGCAAGGATGCTGCTCGCTCAGCACCACCGCATGGATACCCCGCACAATCGCGCCGAGGTCCACCGGTTCGGTCTTGAGCTTGAGCTTGCCGGTGCGAATGCGCGCGACATCAAGCAGGTCATCGATGATCCGGGCCTGGCTGGACACGGCTTCGCAGATGGTGCCAACCGCCTTGCTGGCAGCGCCGATGCTCTTGATCGTGGGCAGCCGGCGGAGGATTTCGGCATTGAGCTGGATCAGGTTGAGCGGGTGCTTCAACTCGTGGGACATCACCGCGAAGAACTCGTCTTTCATGTGGCTGGAGCTCTGCGATTCGGCCAGTTGCTTGCTCAGGCGCTCTTCACCGAGGCGCACGCGCTCTTCAGCGGCGTGGTTCTTGCTGATGTCGATGAAGGTCAGCACGGTGCCGTCGATCTTCTGTTCGCTGGCGCGATAGGGCAGCAGGCGCGCGAGGTACCAGTGATTGTCCTGGGCGCCGATCTCACGCTCGATGGTGGTTTCGCCCTTGGCCACGGCGCGGGCATCATCGGCCAGGGCCGGGTAATCGAGGCGGTGGGTGATGTCCAGCAGCGAGCGGCCGGTATCCACCGGCAGCATGTTGAACAGGTCGGTGGCGCGTGGGGTGAACCAGCGAATGTGCAGGTTGCGGTCGACGAACACCGTGGCGATGTCGGTCGAGGCAATCAGGTTGCTCAGGTAGTCGTTGACCTTGTCGGTCTCCTCGACCTTGTTCTTGAGCTCGTAGTTGACCGTGAGCAGTTCCTCGTTGATCGACTGCAGCTCTTCCTTGCTGGTTTCCAGCTCTTCGCTGGCCGAGCGCAGTTCTTCGTTGATGGCCTGCATTTCTTCGTTGGAGGCGGTCAGCTCTTCGCTGGAAACCTCCGACTGTTCGATGGTTTCCTGCAATAGCAGGCGGGTGCGCTGCAGTTCGCGCTCCAGGTTGTTCAGGACCATGCTGTCGGTCTGGCGGATAACCCCTGGCAGCGGCAAGGTCGGGTCGGGGGCACGCTCTTCGAACACGACCAGCAGGCACTCGCTGGTGCTCAGTTCGTCCTTGAAGGGCTGCACGGTAATTTCCACCTGCTGCCGGTGTTCACCCTCGCCAAGGTCGACCGGCCGCGAGGTGACGGCATCGGTGCCCTGGCGGGCCTGGAACAGCGTGCTGCGCAAGGCCAGGCGCAGGCTCGGCAGCACCAGGTTGAGGAGGTTGCGGCTCGGCTCGCCCCCCGCCAGCTGCAGGTAGCGCCCAACGCCGTCGCTCATGTGCAGGATGTTGCCCTCGCCATCGATGATCAGGCTTGGCGGCATGCGCCGGGCCAGGGCCCGATGGTGCATCTCGGCATAGGACGGCTTGCGCCCGGGCTTGGCCTTGGCCTGCAGGTCCTGGGCGATATTCGCCATGTTCGCACCGGGCAGCTGCCGGCCTGAACTGCGGCCGGCCTGGCTGACCTCACGGGCGCGGAAGATGCGGTTGCGTTTGTCCACCGGGACGAACAGCTCACCGGCCACATCGGCCGATTCGGACGTACCCAGGAACAGGTAGCCGCCGCTGCGCAGGGCGTAGTGGAACATTTGCAGGATGTCGTGCTGGACTTCGCGGTCCAGGTAGATCAGCAGGTTGCGGCAGACGATCAGGTCGATCTGCGAGAACGGCGGGTCGGACAGCAGGTTGTGGCGGGCGAACAGCACCTTCTCCCGCACCTCCTTGCGCACCCGGTAATGCTGGTCCTCCTTGACGAAGAACTGGCGCAGCCGAGTGGGCGGCACGTCGGTGACGATCGCCTCGGGATAGGAGCCCGTGCGGGCGATGCCGATGGCGCGTGCGTCGAGGTCGGTGGCAAACACCTGGACCTTGCTTGCACGCTGCTCCAGGGCCAGCTGCTCACACACCAGCATGGCCAGGCTGTAGGCCTCTTCGCCAGTGGAGCAGCCGGCCGACCAGACGCGGATCTCGCGATTGTCTTCGCCTTGGCTGACCAGTTGCGGCAGAACATGACGCTCCAGCGATTCGAACGCTTCCCGGTCGCGGAAGAAGTTGGTCACGCCGATCAGCATGTCGCCCAGCAAGGCCGTGGCTTCGCTGCTGTGCTGCTCCAGGTAGCGCAGGTAGCCACCCAGCTCGGTCTGCCCGGTCACGTGCAGGCGGCGCTCGATCCGCCGTAGCACGGTGGCGCGCTTGTAATGCTGGAAGTCGTGGCCGGTGGCGTTGCGCAGTTGCAGCAGGATTTCGTCGAGCAAGGGCTCGGCGGCCTGGGCATCGCCGGCGCGGGTGCCCAGCGGTGGTGGCAGGGTATCGTCTTCGATCTCTGGCAATTTCACCTGGCTCGCCGAGCGCCACAGCTCCATCAGTTTCTGTGGCATCTCGGCAGCCGGCAGCACCAGGTCGACCATGGCGGTTTCGATGGCGGCGCGCGGCATGCTGTCGTATTGGGCGTCGTCCGGGGTCTGCACCAGGGTTACCCCACCTTGCTCCTTGATCCGCGACAGGCCTACCGCGCCATCGGCACCGGTGCCCGACAACACCACGCAGAAGGCGTGGTCCTTGTGCACGTCGGCCAGGTCACGGAAGAACAGGTCGATGGCCACATGGTCGCCGCGTCGGCGATTGGCCGGGGTGACGCGCAGGTAGCCATCGTTGGTGGAAAGGCGGTTGGCCGGGGAAATCACATAGACGTGGTTGCGTTCGATCGGCACCGGCTCAGTGACCTGGCGCACCGGCATCGGCGTGGCTTCCTGGATGATCCGGTCGGCCACGCTCTGGTGGTCGGGCGACAGGTGCAACACCACCACGAAGGCCGCGCCGCAATCGCCGGGCATCTGCTGGAAGAAGGTGCGAATGGCCTCCAGGCCGCCAGCCGAGGCGCCGATGCCGACCACCGGGAAATCCAGGTGGCTGGGGCTCAGCGCGGGGTTTTGCGGCGATGCGGGTTGCTCAGTCATGAAGATGCCTTGTGCAGACCTGGAGGGTGGCCCTTTGAAGCATCGCCGGGCAGATGAGCGAGCATTATAGGCCGCTCGTCGGCTCTGTCGCGAGGCTTGGCAGTGTCGGGCCGGTTGCAGTTGTAACCGTGCAGTTGTGACAGTGGCCCAGCAAAAAAATTGCCTGGCCAAAACCCACCGCACAAGCATTTTTACCGAGGGCCTTTCGCGCCACCGGTCAGCCGCACGCAATCCGATTGAGCAGACCCGCCCATGGGCTGTTCCGAACCAAGGCATGGCACCGTTTCATGCGCCTAACCCATCCGCATCGCAAGGAGAAACGACATGGCTGCTGATCAACAACGGACCGGACAACGTGGCGGCACCAAGGAAACCAACCCGGGCAACTTCGCCAATGACCGCGAACGGGCCTCCCGTGCCGGCCACAAAGGTGGCCAGGCGTCGGGCGGCAACTTCGCCAACGACCGGCAGCGGGCATCGGAAGCCGGCCGCAAGGGCGGGCAGAACAGCCACGGCGGGGGCCGCCAGCCTCAGCAGTAGCGCCCGCCGCCTGGCTTTGAAAGGTTCGACAATCTTTTTGAATTTTTAGCGGACGGCATCACTCAATGAAAGAGTCATCCATGGAGAAGAGGAGGGCCGCGTGATGCCTAGTCCCCAGCTGTACATTATCGATTACCTGCTGCACGGCCAGCCGCGCAGCTTCATTATCCGGCTCGAGAAAATCGATAACGCCGAGGCCTGGCACTGGGCGAGTTGTGATGCAGGGATCGGCATCATCCCGAAGTTCGGGCGAGAGAAGATCAAGAAAGTGAGCCGGCCGATGGCTGAGCGCTACGGGATAACCGCCGTGAGTTGGCGGCTTTCAGGCAGCAAGCCCAGCCAGACAGTCAGTGACTCCAGCGTGACCAGTTGAACAATCAGGTACCGCTGTACTTGACCGCCGCCGCCGTGCGCGAGGTGACATTGAGCGCCTTGAGCAACGATGACACGTGAATGCGTACGGTGAACGGCGAGATGTCCAGGGCGCGGGCGATTTCCTTGTTGGTCTTGCCTTGGGCGATCAGCCTTAGCACCTCCTGCTGGCGGTGGGTGAGCTGTTCCAGTTCGCTGACGCTGCCCAGGCTCGGCAACAACCCCGAAGGGCTGTACTTGACCAGCACCTCGCCGTCTCGGATGGCCAGGATAGCTGCGCCGAGCTCCTCTGGCGCGACGCTTTTGCCGATGAACCCGTCCACGCCGCTGGCCATGACATGCTCGATCAGCGCCGGGTCATCGACCATCGACACGATGATCAGCGTGGTACGGCGCAACAGCTGACGCAGTTCGGCCAGTCGCTCGATGCAGTCGAGCCCCGGGAAGCGCAGGTCGAGAATCAGCGTGTCCGGCGCCTCGCCCTCGCGGGCCAGCGCCAGCACCTGCTGCAGGTCGCCGGCCTCCTCAAGCTGGGCCTGCGGCAAAACCCGCTGCACGGTACGGACCATAGCCTCCCTGAACAGTGGATGGTCGTCCGCCACGATGATGCGGCACGTCACGATCTGGCACTCCCTGTGAACGACGGTTTTCCCGACCATGCTAACTTAGCAGTCGACAACGGCAAGCGCTGCGCCACGAGGGCGTTTATGCGACCCCGTGCACAAGGACGTCGACCATGGACTACAACAAGAACAACGAACTCGACCAGGCCAACCTGCGCGTCATCGTCGCCAGTTGCGCGCTGGTCTACATCACTGTGCTGGGTTTCCTGCCGGGTGAGTCGATCGACAGCTACCTGCCGGTGATCTACTACATCATCAGCTTCATCGCGTTGTCGATCGGCCTGCGCCAGGCCATTGCCCGCTGGCCGGGGCACTACCCGTGGCGGCGGGTGCTGGGCATCGTGCACGACTACACCGGCACCTGCTTCGGCCTGGTGCTGGGCGGCGAAGCGGCGTTGCCGCTGTATGCGGTGATGGTCTGGGTCAACCTCGGCAACGGCATGCGCTTCGGCACCCGCTACCTGGCCATCGCCACGGTGCTGGCGTTGACCGCACTGGTGGCGGTGTACCAGCTGAACCCTTACTGGCAGGCCAACCCGTTCATGGTGCTGATGCTGCTCACCACCAGTACGGTCATCCCGCTCTACGCCCATATGCTGCTGGAGCGCACGCGCAAGGCCTCGGAGCTGGCGATGGCGGCCACCCAGGAGAAATCGCGTTTTCTGGCCCAGGCCAGCCATGACCTGCGTCAACCGATCCACTCCATTGGCCTGTTCACCGCCTGCCTGCGTGAAGCGCCGCTGGCCGAGCAGGAGCGGCGCCTGGTGGACAGCATCGACCGCTCGCTGCTCAACGTGTCGCAGCTGTTCCGCTCGATCCTCGACCTGTACACGCTGGACAATGGCCGGGTGCAACCGAAGTACGAGGCCTTTGCGTTGCATGAGTTTCTCGCCGAGCTGCTGCGCCAGAACGCCGAGGCGGCGCGCTGGGCAGGTGTCGAGATGCGCCTGCACCCTTGCCGTTGCTGGACCCGCGCCGACCGCGGCATGCTCGCGACCATGGTGCAGAACGTGCTCTCCAACAGCTTCAAGTATGCGGCCCAGCGGCCGCTGCTGATCGGCGTGCGGCGTCATGGTCAGGCGCTGGCCATCGTCGTCTATGACCAGGGTCGCGGGATCGATGAAGCGCATCAGGGCCTGGTCTTTGAAGAGTTCTACCGGGTGCGCCAGGTGCGCGACAAGGATGTTGAAGGCGTGGGCCTGGGCCTTTCGATCGTCAAGCGCCTGGGGCATTTGATGGGTTTGCAGGTACAGCTGCGCTCGCACGTGGGGCATGGCACGGCGGTGAGCCTGCAAGGCTTGCCGCACCTCGCGGCACAACCGTTGGCCCGCAGCAGTGAACAGCAGGTGTTGCAAGGCGCGATGCTCACGGGTCTGAAGGTGTGCCTGGTGGAAGATGATCACAACGTTTTGCGTGCGACATCGGCGCTGCTGCAGCGCTGGGGCTGCGAAGTTGAAGCGCATGGTTCACCCGTGGGGCTGGTCAGCGACTGTGACGTGATCGTTGCCGACTACGACCTGGGCCAGGAGGCCACCGGGGTCGACTGCATCGACAGCTTGCGCGCACAGCGGGGCTGGGAGGTGCCGGCGTTGATCATGACCGGTCATGACCTGGAGAAGATCCAGGTGATCGTGCAGGGGCGCAATATCGCGCTCTTGTCCAAGCCGGTGCGCCCGGCGGAATTGCGCACGGCCCTGCGGGCGTTACGCGAGCTGCCAGCGGCGCCGGAAACGGAGCGCGGCGCCGGGGGCAGAGGCAACATTACTGCAGGATGATCGCCTGGCCTTCCTTGAGGCAGGATGGGGTCGGCTCATAGAGGCCCATGCCGCTGACCGCGACGATGGCGCCGCTGGGCATCTGGCAGTTGTATTCGCCCTTGGCGGTGGTGACGGTGTAGTAGGTCAGGGTGCTGTCGTTGCGCACGTTGGCGACCTTGCTGACCGGGGTGTTGAGGGCGAACTCGGCGCGTTCCTTGAGGGTCTGCTCGGAGGGCTTGATGGTCTGGCAACCGGCGACGGTGAACAGGACAGCGGCGCTCAGCAGGAGCTTGGCGGGTTTCATGGTGGAGGCTTCCTTGGCGTGGGGTGTGGCGGATGGCGGGACTATAGCGCCGAGGAGCGGGCAGGGCATTAGGGCGGATGTACGAGGTGGCCATGTGCCTTTAGTGATGCCTGTACCGGCCTCTTCGCGGCTAAACCCGCGCCCACAGGGGATGCGCCGTCCCCGGTGGGGGGGCTTTAGCCGCCGAGTGGCCCGCACAGCCCCGCCCAGCAGGGTATGCGCAGTCCCTGTGGGAGTGGCTTTAGCCGCGAAGAGGCCGGCACAGCCAATCCATCACTTACTTCTTCAGCACCAGGGTCAGAATGTCATAGCTGGCCACCAGCTCACCGAGCTGATTGGTGACCTCCACATCCCAGGCCACCACCCCTTGCGGCTGCCCCAGAGGGCTGGTCTTGCCCTGGTCGATCTTGCGCTTGCAGGTCAGCCGTGCCTGGATCGTGTCACCGATCCCCACCGGGTTGATGAAGCGCAGGGTATCCAGCCCGTAGTTGGCCAGCACCGGCCCGGCGCCTGGCGAGACGAACAGCCCGGCGGCAGCGGAGAGCACGAAGTAGCCATGGGCGATGCGCTTGCCGAACTGCGACTCCTTGGCTGCGATCTCATCGAAGTGCATGTAGAAATGGTCGCCCGACAGGCAGCCGAAGTTGACCAGGTCGGCTTCGGTCACGGTGCGGCGGTGGGTCAGCAGCGATTCGCCGATGCGCAGGTCGTCGAAGTAGCGGCGGAACGGGTGCACTTCGGTCTCGATCACTTCGGCGCCGCGCACGTATTCACCGGTGACGGCTGTCAGCATGCTGGGCGAGCCCTGTACTGCGGCGCGCTGCAGGTAGTGCTTGACCGCCCGCAGGCCACCCAGCTCCTCGCCACCCCCGGCGCGGCCCGGGCCGCCGTGCTTGAGCTGCGGCAGCGGCGAACCGTGGCCGGTGGACTCCTTGGCCGCTTCGCTGTCGAGCACCAGCAGGCGGCCGTGCCAGGCGGCGGCGACCGGGATGGCCTTGGCGGCCACGGCGCGGTCGGCGGTGACCAGGGTTGCCACCAGGCTGCCTTTGCCGCGAGCGGCCAGGGCCAGGGCTTCATCCAGGTCGTCATAGGCCATCAGCGTGCTGACCGGGCCGAACGCCTCGATGTCGTGGGCACCGCCCTCGGCATGCGGGTCGCGGGCCTGGAGCAGGGTCGGGGCGAAGAACGCGCCTTCGGCAACGCCTTCGCCACGCGGAGCAAAGCCATCGCTGGCACCGAACAGCTGGTCACAGCTCTGCAGCAGGCTGCGCACACGCTCGCCAACGTCGCGTTGCTGGTCATGGGAGGCCAGCGCACCCATGCGCACGCCTTCCACCGAAGGGTCACCGACCACCACCTTGCTCAGGCGCTCGCGCAGGCGGGTAGCCACCGCATCGATGTGCCTGGCCGGGACAATGGCGCGGCGAATGGCGGTGCATTTCTGCCCGGCCTTGGTGGTCATTTCCCGCACCACTTCCTTGATGTACAGCTCGAACTCTTCGCTGTCCGGGCTGACATCCGGGCCGAGGATGGCGCAGTTGAGCGAATCGGCCTCGGCGGTGAACGGCACCGAGTTGCGAATCAGGTTGGGCGTGACGCGCAGCTTTGCGGCGGTGTCTGCAGAACCGGTGAAGGTCACCACGTCCTGGCCCTGCAGGCGCTCCAGCAGGTCGCCGGTGCTGCCGATCACCAGTTGCAGGCTGCCCGCCGGCAGCAGGCCGGAGTCGTTCATCAGGCGCACCACGGCTTCGGTCAGGTAGCTGGTCGAGGTCGCGGGCTTGACGATGCACGGCATGCCAGCCAGGAAGGTCGGCGCGAACTTCTCGAGCATGCCCCAGATCGGGAAGTTGAAGGCATTGATGTGCACGGCCACGCCAGCGCGCGGCACCAGGATGTGGCTACCGGCGAAGTGGCCCTGTTTGCCCAGGGCAATGGCAGGCCCTTCATGCACCAGGTTGCCCGACGGCAGTTCGCGGCTGCCGATGCCGGCGTAGCTGAACAGCGTGGCATTGCCGCCCTCGATGTCGATCCAGCTGTCGGCACGGGTGGCGCCGCTGTGGTGGGACAGGGCGTAGAGCTGTTCCTTGCGCTCGGCCAGGTACAGGGCCAGGGCCTTGAGGCGCTGGGCGCGCTGCTGGAAGTCCATGGCCATCAGCTCGGCCAGGCCGCGCGCGCGGGCGAATTCCACGGCTTCGGCGAAGTCCGGGCGTTCTTCGTGGCTGTAGGCCAGGACATGGCCGTCCAGGGCGCTGCGCAGGGCCTGGGCGCCGTGCTGGCCGATCCAGCGGCCGGCAATGAAGCTCTGCAGGGTTGGGGCGTCAGACATGCTGTTTTCCTCTTGTGGGCGCTGTTACCACAGCGCCAGGGTGTAGCCGATGATCAGGCGGTTTTCGTCCACGGCGTTGGTCAGGCCATTGCCGGAACGGAAGGTGACGTTGCGCCAGCGCAGGCTGACGTCCTTGAGCGGGCCGCTCTGGATGACGTAGGTGAGGTCGCTGTCGCGTTCGCGCTCACGGCCGTTGCTGACGCTGGCGGTTTCGGCGTGGCGGCCATCGGTGTAGCGGGTCATGAAGCTCAGGCCGGGGACGCCCATGGCGACGAAGTCGTAGTCGTAGCGCAGCTGCCACGAGTCCAGCCCGGCGCGGGTGAAGGTGTTGTAGGTCACCAGGTTGACGGTGAACGGGTCGCCGCCGTTGACGAACGGGAAGGCGCTGTCGCCAGACATCTGTTGCCAGGTGGCGGTGAACTTGTGGGCCCGTACGCCGAGGGTGAACATGGCGTTGAAATTGCGGTTGTCGATGTTGCCGGCGCGCTCGGCACCATCGTTGCGGCTGTCGAAGTAACGCAGGTCGCTGCGCAGGCTCAGGCCTTCGCCCAGCGGCCGGGTATCGACCAGGCCGACGAATTGCTGGCGGTAGATGTCCTGCAGCTTGGCGTAGTAATAGCTGACGCTGGTCTGTGCGGTGAGCGCGTAGCTGCCACCGCCAAAGTCGAGGTGGTCGCTGGTCGCGGCGCCGTAGCCCATGTCGTCGCGCCCGGACGAATCGCGCAGGTTGACCTTGCTCAAGCGCCCGGCATTGACGGTCAGCCCGTCGATGTCCTGGCTGTTCAGCTGGCCACCCTGGAAGGTCGAGGCCAGCAATCGGGTGTCGTTGTACACCACCACCGGCAGGATCGGCTGCAGCGTGCCCAGGCGCAAGGTGCTCTTGGACACCCGCACCTTGCCGGCCAGGCCCAGCTCGCTGTAGTCGTCGACCGGCTCATGGCTGCTCGAACCGAACGGCAGCAGGCCGGTGTTGCGCCGGTCAGGGCTGGAATCGAGCTTGACGCCTAATTGCCCCATGGCATCGAGGCCGAAGCCGACCATGCCGTCGGTGAAGCCCGATTCCACTTTTGCCGTAAAGCCCTGGGCCCATTCCTCGGCCTTGGCCTGGGGCGCGTTGCTCTGGCGGAAATCGCGGTTGATGTAGTGGTTGCGCAGTTCCAGCCGAGCGTGGCTGTCGTCGATAAAGTCCGCCAACGCTGGCAAGGGCAGGGCGAGGGTGGCCAACCAGGCGGCCGATTTCAGGTGCATGCGGTTCATTGTTGTTATACCCGACAGAGTCAAAGATCAGTGCTTGCTGGCGCCGGCGGCGCCGATACCGGTCATGGAGCGGATGAACTGCCCCAGATAGCGGCCACGTTCTTCCTTGGCCCGCTGCGAGCTGTCGCTGACCGAAAACGCCCAGGCGCTGATGAACGCCAGGCTCATGGAGAACAGCGCCGGGTTGCTGTAGGGGAACAGCGCCGTCTGGTTATGCAGCACGTTGACCCACACCGCAGGGCCGAGCACCACCAGCACCACAGCCGACACCAGCCCGGCCATGCTGCCGCACACCGCGCCACGGGTGGTCAGGCCCTTCCAGAACATCGAAAGCAGCAGTACCGGGAAGTTGACCGAGGCCGCCACGGCCAGCACCAGGCCGGACAGGAAGGCGATGTTCTGCGACTCGAACACCAGGCCCAGCACCACCGCGAGCATGCCGATCACCAGGGTGGCGATCCGCGACACGCGCATTTCTTCCTGCTCGCTGGCCTGGCCCTTGCGTACCACGCAGGCATACAGGTCGTGGGACACCGCCGAGGCGCCGGACAAGGCCAGCCCGGCCACCACGGCCAGGATGGTGGCGAAGGCCACGGCAGAGATGAAGCCCAGGAACAGGTTGCCGCCCACGGCCTGGGCCAGGTGCACGGCGACCATGTTGCCGCCACCGATGATCGCGCCTGCCGCATCGCGATAGGCGGGCTCGGTACCGACCATGACGATGGCGCCAAAGCCGATGACGATCAGCAGCAGGTAGAAGTAGCCGATGAAGCCGGTGGCATAGAACACGCTTTTGCGCGCTTCCTTGGCGTCGCTGACGGTGAAGAAGCGCATCAGGATATGCGGCAGGCCGGCGGTGCCGAACATCATGCCCAGGCCCAGCGAAATCGCATCCACCGGGTTCGACAGCAGGCCGCCCGGGGCCATGATCGCCTGGCCCTTGGCATGTACCGCCACGGCGCTGGCGAACATCGCTTCAGTGCTGAAACCGAAGTGCTTGAGCACCATGAAGGCCATGAAGGTGGTGCCGGATAGCAGCATCACCGCCTTGATGATCTGCACCCAGGTGGTGGCCAGCATGCCGCCGAAGGTGACGTAGGCGACCATCAGCACGCCGATCAGCATCACCGCATACAGGTAGCTGATGCCGAACAGCAGCTCGATCAGTTTGCCGGCGCCGACCATCTGCGCCACCAGGTACATCAGCGCCACCACCAGGGTGCCGAACGCCGAGCTCAGGCGTACCGGGGTCTGCGCCAGGCGATACGAAACCACATCGGCGAAGGTGTACTTGCCCAGATTGCGCAGGCGCTCGGCGATCAGGAACAGGATGATTGGCCAGCCGGCCAGCACACCCAGGGCATACAGCAGGCCGTCGTAGCCATTCAAGAACATCATGGCCGAGATGCCGAGGAACGACGCGGCGCTGATCATGTCCCCGGCAATCGCCAGACCGTTCTGCATGCCGGTCAGGCCGCCGCCGGCGGTGTAGAAGTCACTGGCCGAGCGGGTGCGCAGGGCCGCCCAGCGGGTGACCAGCAAGGTGAAGCAGACGAATACCATGAACATCGAGATGGCGGTCCAGTTCATTGCGCGCACTCCTGCTTGAGCTTGTCGTTGAGCGGGTCGAGCACGTTGTTGGCGCGGTGCACGTAAATGCCGGTGAGGGCGAACGACAGCAGCACCATCAAGACGCCGACCAGCATGCCGACGGTGGTCACGCCGCCGCTCAGGGACTGGCCGAGGGTACTCGGGGAGAACGCCACCAGCAGGACGAAGCCGTAGTAGATGACCAGCATCGCCAGGGTCAGGCTGCCGTTGAGGCGGCGTTTGCGCCGGACCAGGTGCTGGAAGTCGGGGTGATTGCTGATGCTTTCGATGTGTTCCGGGGTCATGGCAAGCGATCTCTTTTTGTTTTGTAATTGTTGTAATCAGGTCACTTTTTGGGGGGGCTGATGGCCTCTCGCGGATCAATCCGCTGCTACAGGCCGGCGCTGTGCCTGCAGGAGCGGATTTATCCGCGATGAAGGCAACGCGGTATCAGAGCTGGTCGAAGTCGAGCACCACCTTGTCGCTCACCGGGTAGGTCTGGCACGACAGCACATACCCGGCCGCCACTTCGTAGTCCTCCAGGGCATGGTTGCTGTCCATCTCAACCTCGCCCTCGATCACTCGGCACTTGCAGGTCGAGCACACGCCGGCCTTGCACGAGTAGGGCAGCTCGGCGCCGATGGCGTTGCCGGCATCCAGCACGTTCTGGGTGTTGCGCGGCAGGTCGAAGCTCAGCGCCCGGCCATCGCTGATCACGGTGATATGGCTGAGCGCCGAATCGACCTGGCGTGCAGCCTCGCGGGCCTCACGACGGGCCTCGCTGCCAGCAGCGGCGAACAGTTCGAAGTGGATACGCTCCTTGGCCATGCCGTTGGCCTGCAGGCTGTCGCGCACCGTCTCGGTCATCGCCTGCGGCCCGCAGATGAATGCGGCATCGAGGCTGGCAACATCCATCCAGCGCGAAAACAACTGGCCGCACTTGTCGGCATCGATGCGGCCGTTGTACAGGTCGACATCCTGCTGCTCGCGGCTGAACACGAAAATCAGGTTGAGGCGGTCGAGGTAACGGTTCTTCAGGTCTTCGAGCTTGTCGCGAAACAGCGCGCCGGAACTGGAACGGTTGCCGTACAGCAGGGTGAAGCGGCTGTGCGGTTCGCTGGCCAGGGTGGTGGCGATGATCGACAGGATCGGCGTGATGCCGCTGCCGGCGGCCACGCCCAGGTAATTGCCCTGGCGCGCCGGGTCCAGTGGCACGAAGAAGCTGCCCGAGGGCGGCAGCACGTCCAGCTGCTGGCCGGCCTCGAGCACTTCGTTGGCAAAGGCCGAGAAGCGCCCGCCGGGCACGCGCTTGACGGCCACCCGCAGCTCGCCGTCCTGCACCGCACTGCAGATGGAGTAGGAGCGGCGGACTTCTTCGTTGTCCAACTGGGTGCGCATCACCAGGTACTGGCCCTGAGTGAAGCGGAAGGCCTCCTGCAGGTGCGCCGGTACGTCGAAGGCGATTGACACCGCGTCACGGGTTTCATTGCGCACTTGCTTGATGGTCAGGCTGTGAAACTGGCTCATGGTGGTCTCCACGGCTCAAATGCATTTGAAATAGTCGAACGGCTCCAGGCACTCGCGGCAGCGGTACAGCGCCTTGCAGGCCGTGGAGCCGAACTGGCTGAGCAATTCGGTGTGGCGGCTGCCACATTGCGGGCAGCACACCTCGGGGGCCTCGCCAAGCAGGCTGCGCTTGCTGGCGCTCCCTTGCGGCGGGGCGATGCCATAGGCACGCAGGCGTTCGCGGCCCAGTGCGCTGATCCAGTCGGTGCTCCAGGCCGGGGTCAGCCTGCGCTCCAGGTCTGGCGCGGCGAATCCGGCCTGCTCCAGTGCCTGGCAAATATCGGCCTCGATCACCTCGGTGGCCGGGCAGCCGGAGTAGGTCGGCGTAACGATCAGGTGCAGGTGGCCGGCACGCCAGCCCAGGTCGCGCACGATGCCCAGATCGACCACGCTGACCACGGGCACTTCCGGGTCCATGACCTGGCCCAGTACGGCCCAGGCCCGCGCCAGGTCGTCGCCGCGCGGCGCACGGGCGCCGCGGTCGCCTGCAATCAGCTCACCAGGTTGCATCGGGGTAGGCTCTTGGCAGGAACTGCATCTCGGCCAGCAGCAGGCCCAGGTGCTCGCTGTGCAGGCCTTGGCGGCCGCTCAGGTAGAAGTGGCTGGCAGCCTTGGGCAGCGGCAGCTCGACCGATTCGAAGGTCGCGCTCACCTGCTTCAGCCAGGCCGCGCCGACTGCTGCCGGGTCGGCAGCGATGCCGGCCTGGGCCAGTTGCACTTCGTTGTCACTGCCAGCGGTCAGTTCGACAGTGAAGCGCCACAGTGCTGGAATCGCTTCGAGCATGCGCCGGCGGCTTTCATCGGTGCCGCCACCCAGGCGCTGCACCCATTCGCTGGAGCGGCGCAAGTGATAGGTCACTTCCTTCAGGGCCTTGGCGGCAATCCCGGCGATGCGCTCGTCACGCGACTCGACCAGGCCCTGCAGCACGGCGTAGTGCCAGGCGTCGTAAAGGAACTGCTTGGTCATGCTCACGGCGAAGTCGCCATTGGGCTGCTCGACCAGCAACAGGTTGCGGTAGGCGCGCTCGTCGCGGCGAAACGCCAGGGCATCGGCGTCACGGCCGTCGTCGAGCAGCTCAGCGGCGTATTCCAGCCAGTTGCGCGCCTGGCCCACCAGGTCGAGGCCGACGTTCATCAGGGCCAGCTCTTCTTCAATGGCCGGCGCGTGGCCGCACCACTCGCACAGGCGCTGGCCCTGGATCAGGGCGCTGTCGCCGAGCAGCAGCAAATACGGGATCAGATCGTGCTTGTGCATGGCCAACCTCACATGTGCCCGACTTCGTCGGGCAGTTCGTAGAAACTGGCGTGGCGGTAGACCTTGTCGTCCGCAGGGGCGAACAGCGGGTCTTTCTCGTCGGGCGAGGAGGCGGTGATCAGTGCCGAAGGCACCACCCACAGGCTCACCCCTTCACTGCGGCGGGTGTACAGCTCGCGAGCGTTCTCGATGGCCATGGCGGCGTCGGCGGCATGCACGCTGCCAACATGCTTGTGGTTAAGGCCGTGCTTGCTGCGCACGAACACTTCGTAGAGGGTCCAGACAGACATTTTCGATCTCCGCATCAATCGCCGCTCAGGCGGCGTTCTTGTTCTGTTGCTTGCGTGCATAGGCCACGGCCGCTTCGCGCACCCAGGCGCCATCCTCGATGGCCTTGCGCCGGGTGGCGACGCGCTCCTGGTTGCACGGGCCGTTGCCCTTGATGACTTCGTAGAACTCGTCCCACTGGATCTCGCCGAAGTCGTAGTGGCCATGCTCGGCGTTCCACTTCAGGTCCGGGTCGGGGGCGGTGCAGCCGAGCAGTTCGAGCTGCGGCACGGTCTGGTCGATGAAGCGCTGGCGCAGTTCGTCGTTGGTCTGGCGCTTGATCTTCCAGGCCATCGACTGGGCGCTGTTGGGCGAGTGCTCGTCGCTTGGGCCGAACATCATCAGCGCCGGCCACCAGAGGCGGTTGATGGCGTCCTGAACCATGTCCTTCTGCGCCTGGGTGCCTTCACGCATCATGGTCAGCAGCAGCTCGTAGCCCTGGCGCTGGTGGAAGCTCTCTTCCTTGCAGATGCGGATCATGGCGCGCGAGTAGGGGCCGTAGGAGGTGCGCTGCAGCACCACCTGGTTGACGATGGCGGCGCCATCGACCAGCCAGCCCACGGCGCCCATGTCGGCCCAGCTCAGGGTCGGGTAGTTGAAGATGCTCGAATACTTGGCCTTGCCGCTGTGCAGCTTGGCGATTTCCTCGTCGCGGTCGGCGCCGAGGGTTTCCATGGCGCTGTACAGGTACAGGCCATGGCCGGCTTCGTCCTGGATCTTGGCCATCAGCTGCAGCTTGCGCTTGAGGCTGGGGGCGCGGGTGACCCAGTTGCCTTCGGGCAGCATGCCGACGATTTCCGAATGAGCGTGCTGGGAGATCTGCCGGATGAGGGTCTGGCGGTAGGCCTCGGGCATCCAGTTCTTGGCTTCGATCTTGATTTCGGCGTCGATCTTTTCCTGGAAGTTGCGCTCATCAAACGACATCTCTTCCAGCGACTTGACGCGCTTGACTCCGGTTTCCACTAGCTGTGCGTACATGTTCCGACTCCTGCTAAGGCATGAGTCATTTGTAAGCGATACAAAACATAACGTCAAACTGTTTTATGTGTATCGAATAAGATTTGTGTATCGCTTTGCTGGCCCTTTCGCGGGTTTACCCGCGAAGGGGCCGGCAGAAAAAATGCAAAAAAAAGCCCCGGACGATGCCGGGGCCGAAAAGGCAGCCGATGAGTCAGCTGGCCAACCGTTTGTCGAATACGTGGCAAGCCTTGCCTTCGGAGCGCTTGAGCGTGCCGCAAGGCTGCAGGAGTACCTGGGTGCTGATGCCGATGTAGGTCTTGATCTGCTTGCTCAGCTCGCCGACCACCTGCTTGCGCTGCGACTCATCGAGATGCTGGCATTCCCCACGCAATTCCACATGCACCTCGACACTGTCCAGGTTGCCATTACGATACAGATAAATTTCATAAAGCTCTGAAAGCTGTTTTATTTTGAGCACCTGCTCCTCGATCTGCGTCGGGAACACGTTCACCCCGCGGATGATCAGCATGTCGTCACTGCGCCCGGTGATCTTGCCAATGCGCCGCATCGGCCGCGCCGTGCCCGGCAGCAGGCGGGTCAGGTCACGGGTGCGGTAGCGCACCATTGGCAGCGCCTCCTTGCTCAACGAGGTGAACACCAGTTCGCCCAGTTGCCCGTCCGGCAGCACCGCGCCGGTTACCGGGTCGATGATCTCAGGGTAGAAGTGGTCTTCCCAAATGGTCGGGCCATCCTTGGTCTCGATGCACTCCATGGCCACACCCGGGCCCATGATTTCCGACAAGCCATAGATATCCAGGGCATCAATGCCAAGGCGCTGTTCAATGGAACGGCGCAGCTCGTCGGTCCAGGGCTCGGCACCGAAGATGCCCAGGCGTAGCTTCAGGTCATGCGGGTCGATGCCCTGGCGCTCGATCTCGTCGGCGAGGTTGAGCATGTACGAAGGCGTGACCATGATGATGTCGGGCTGGAAGTCGCGGATCAGCTGCACCTGCTTCTCGGTCTGGCCGCCGGACATGGGGATTACCGTGCAGCCCAGGCGCTCGGCGCCGTAGTGGGCACCGAGGCCGCCGGTGAACAGGCCGTAGCCGTAGGACACATGCACCTTGTCGCCCTTGCGCCCACCCGCGGCACGGATCGAACGGGCCACCACGTTGGCCCAGGTGTCGATGTCGTTCTGGGTGTAACCGACTACCGTCGGCTTGCCGGTGGTGCCGCTGGAGGCATGCAGGCGCACCACCTCTTCCTGGGGCACGGCGAACATGCCGTAGGGGTAGTTGTCGCGCAGGTCGTTCTTGCCGGTGAACGGGAACTTGGCCAGGTCGTCGAGGGACTTCAGGTCATCGGGGTGGGCGCCGGACTCGTCGAAGCGCTTGCGGTACAGCGGCACGTTGTCGTAGGCGTGCTTCAGGCTCCAGCGCAACCGCTCCAGCTGGTGCTGGCGCAGGGCGTCGATACTGGCGGTTTCCATCGGGTCCAGCAGGGCACGATCGGCATCATGGTACATGTTCATGGCTTCACTCGAATTGTTCTTGTACGCCGCGCGAACCAGGCTGCAGGCTACGCGGTGAGTGTCATGGAGGCAGCATATACGGCTGCGTTCAGTTCGGTAACACGCGGATGGCCTGAACCGCTCAGAGGCGCTCGATGACCATGGCAATGCCTTGGCCTACACCGATGCACATGGTGCACAGGGCGTAGCGGCCGTCGGTTTGTTCAAGCTGGTGCAGGGCGGTGGTGACCAGCCGCGCACCGCTCATGCCCAGCGGGTGGCCCAGGGCGATGGCACCACCATTGGGGTTGACCCGCGGGTCGTCGTCGGCGAGGCCCAGTTCACGCAACACGGCGAGGCCCTGGGCGGCGAAGGCTTCGTTGAGCTCGATGACGTCCATGTCAGCCAGCGCCAGGCCGGTCAGCTCCAGCACCTTGCGGGTGGCCGGCACCGGGCCGATGCCCATGATGCGTGGCTCGACCCCGGCCACCGCCATGCCGATGATACGGCCTCGGGCCTTGAGGCCATGGCGGTGGGCCGCAGCGCCGCTGGCCAGCAGCAGGGCACAGGCGCCGTCATTGACGCCTGAGGCATTGCCAGCGGTGACGCTGCCGCCTTGGCGGAAGGGCGTGCCGAGCTTGGCCAGTTGTTCCAGGCTAGTCTCGGCACGCGGGTGCTCGTCCTGCTCGACACGCAGGGCCGGGCCTTTGCGCTGGGCGATTTCCACCGGCACGATTTCCCGTGCGAGGCGGCCATTGGCCTGGGCTGCGGCCGCTTTGTGCTGGCTGCGCAAGGCGAAGGCGTCCTGGTCGGCGCGGGAAATCCCAAACTGTTCAGCGACGTTCTCTGCTGTTTCCGGCATCGAGTCGGTGCCGTACTCGGCCTTCATCAGTTTGTTGACGAAACGCCAGCCGATGGTGGTATCGAACAGCTCGGCGCTGCGGCCGAAGGCTTGCTCCGACTTGCCCATGACGAACGGCGCCCGCGACATCGACTCGACGCCACCCGCCAGCATCAGCCCGGCCTCGCCACAGCGCAGGGCGCGGGCGGCATTGCCGATGGCGTCCAGGCCCGAGCCGCACAGGCGGTTGAGGGTGGTGCCCGGGACACTGATCGGCAACCCGGCCAGCAGGCCGGCCATGCGCGCGACGTTGCGGTTGTCTTCGCCGGCCTGGTTGGCGCAGCCGAGGATCACGTCGTCGATGGCCCGCCAGTCCAGTTCCGGGTGGCGCGCGATCAGCGCCTTGATCGGCACGGCGGCCAGGTCGTCGGCACGCACGCTGCTCAACGCGCCGCCGTAACGGCCGATGGGGGTGCGCACGGCGTCGATGATCAGGGCATCGAGGGGCTTGGCTTCAATCATCTTGGGTCTCCTGCGCGAGCACGGTGCCGCGCACTTGGTAGGATTTGCCGCGCAGCAGGGCGATCAGCTCGCCACGCTGGTTGTGGATGCGCACGTCGTACAGGCCGGTACGGCCTTTGCGGCTGAGTTCGACGGCCGCGGCGGTGAGCACGTCGCCCGGCAGCGCCGGGGCGACATAGTCGATGCTGCAGCCCTGGGCGACCGTGGCCTTGTCCTGGCTGTTGCAGGCAAAGGCAAAGGCCGAATCCGCCAGGGCGAACAGGAAGCCGCCGTGGCACGTGCCGTGGCCCTGCAGCATGTCGGCGCGCACCGGCATGCTCAGGCGCGCCCGGCCTGGGCCGACGTCGAGCAAGGTGATGCCCAGGCCCTGGGTGGCCCGGTCGCGGGAGTACAGGGCGTCGGCACAGGCCTGGGCCAGCTCTTCGGGATTACGCTGCAGCTCAGTCATGCAGGTTCGCTCCTTGTTCGGCGCAGCGGCGCAGCAGCAGGGAAGGCCGGTAGCGGCTTTCGCCGTAGCTGGCTTGCAGGTTTTCCAGCACGCGCAGGGTGTAGCCGACGCCAATCTGCTCGGCCCAGGCCAACGGACCACGGGGGTAATTGACCCCGGCACACATGGCCAGGTCGATATCTGCGGCGCTGCCGACGCCCTGCAGCACCGCATCGGCCGCTTCGTTGGCGAGCATGGCCACGCTGCGCAGCACCACCAGGCCAGGCAGGTCAGCGATGCCGGTCACTTTCAGGCCGGCGCGCTGCAGCAGCGCTACCGCCTGGTCGCGTGCTTCGGCCGTGGTGTCGGCCGACCAGCTGATGGCAATGCGTGTGGCGGCCTGGTAGTCCAGCGCGAGGTCGACCAGCACCAGGTTGCGCAGCCCCTCTTCCCGGGCCCGCTGGCTGGCCAGGCGGCCGTCGGACAGGGCCAGGGTGGCATCACCGGCACGCAACAGGCCGTTGCCC
The DNA here is from genome assembly GCF_039673865.1 of Pseudomonas sp. TWI628. NCBI lineage: Bacteria > Pseudomonadati > Pseudomonadota > Gammaproteobacteria > Pseudomonadales > Pseudomonadaceae > Pseudomonas > Pseudomonas sp. TWI628. The sequence goes on from NZ_JBDJMM010000002.1 coordinate 218,445, forward strand.
GCCCGCTCGGTGATGGCCAGGCCACTGTCCCGCAACCGCGCGACCAGCGGCTGCAGGACGCCCAGGCTGCCCTCGACCACGCAGCATTCGGCGCTTGCCTGGCTATGCAACTGCGCCGCCGGCGGGCGTTCGGCGCCCTCTGCGTAACTGTAGAAACCTTGGCCGCTCTTGCGCCCCAGGCGCCCGGCATCCACCAGTTCTTTTTGCACCAGTGAGGGCTGGAAGCGGAAGTCGCCATAAAAGGCGTCGAATACCGAGCAGGTAACGGCGTAGTTGACGTCGTGGCCAATCAGGTCGGTCAGTTCGAACGCGCCCATGCGAAAGCCGCCGGCATCGCGCAGCAGGGCATCCAGCGTCGCGCAATCGCCAGCGCCTTCCTGCAGCAGCCGCAGGCTTTCGGCATAGAACGGCCGAGCCACGCGGTTGACAATGAAACCGGGGGTGGAGCGCGTGTGCACAGGCTTCTTGCCCCAGGCTTTGGCGGTGTCATAGAGCGTGCTGGCGATACCGGGCGCGGTCACCAGGCCGGAAACGATTTCCACCAGCGCCATCAGCGGCGCCGGATTGAAGAAGTGCATGCCGACCACCTGTTGCGGCCGTTGCAGGCCAGCCGCGAGGCTGGTGATCGACAGCGACGAGGTGTTGCTGGCCAGGATGCAGTCTTCGGCGCACAGGCCTTCCAGTTGCTGCAGCAACTGCTGCTTGACCTGCAGGTTCTCGACGATGGCCTCGATCACCAGGCGGGCGTCGGCCAGGGTTTCGATCGCCTCGACTGGCTGCAGGCGTGCGCTGATGGCTTCGCGTGCTTCTGGCTGCAATGTGCCTTTTTCCACCAGGCGCCCGAGCTGGCGGTCGATACCGGCGACTGCCTGGGCGGCGGCACCTGGCCGGTTGTCATAGAGCTTTACCGGGTGGCCGGCCTGGGCCGCGACCTGGGCAATACCTGCCCCCATGGCGCCTGCGCCGATGACTGCCACCAAGGCGTTGCTGTTCAGTGCACTCATGCTCAGCGCCCCTTGAATGCAGGCGTGCGCTTGTTCATGAAGGCGCTCACGCCTTCACGGTAGTCCTCGCTGCGCCCGGCCAGCCGTTGCAGGTCGCGCTCAAGTTCCAGCTGCTGGTCGAAACCGTTGTCGAAGCTGGCGTTGAGGCTGCGTTTGATCAGGGCCAGGCCGTAAGTCGGCTGGCTGGCCAGGTGGCGGGCGAGGGCAAGTGCCTCGTCGCGCAGCTCGGCATCATCGACCACACGGTGGATCAAGCCCCAGCGCTCGGCCTGCTCCGCGCTCAGGCGCTCGCCAAGCATGGCCAGCGCCTTGGCCCGGGCCATGCCGACCAGGCGTGGCAACAGCCAGGTACCGCCAGAATCCGGCACCAGGCCGATCTTGCAGAACGCCTGGATGAAGCTGGCCGAACGGGCTGCCAGCACCAGGTCGCAGGCCAGCGGGAGGTTGGCGCCGGCACCGGCAGCCACGCCATTGACGGCGCAGATCACCGGCAGTGGCAGGTCGCGCAGGGTGCGCACCAGCGGGTTGTAGAACCTGTCGATGGACTCGCCCAGGTCGGGCATGTCCGCGCCTGGCGCAACGTTGCGATCGGACAGGTCCTGGCCGGCGCAAAAGCCGCGGCCTTCACCGGTCAGCAGCAGCACCCGGGCTTCGCGGCTCTGGCGTACCTGCTTGAGGGCTTCGCGCACTTCCAGGTGCATCTGCGTGTTGAAGCTGTTGAGTTGCTCGGGGCGGTTCAGGGCGAGGAAGGCCACGCCGTCCTCGATGGAAAACACAATGTGCTCGAAAGTCATGATGGACTCGCTCGATCAGTCGATGGGGAGTGGGCGACTCAGCAGCCTTTGAACTGCGCCGGGCGTTTTTCCTGGAAGGCGCGGATGCCTTCGTCACGGTCGGCGGTGCCGGCCAGCACGGTGAAGGCATGGCGCTCGAAGCGCAGGCCGCAGGCCAGGTCGCTGTCGCCGGCCTTGAGTAGCGCTTCCTTGGCCAGGCGCACGGCCAGCGGTGCCTTGGCGGCGATGCTGCGGGCAACCTGCAGCGCACGTTCCACGGCCAGTTCAGGTTGGGTGATTTCGCTGATCAGGCCGGCCTGCAAGGCATGGCGGGCAGTGATGGCCTCACCGGTCAGGACCATCTGCATGGCCAGCGGCTTGCCCACGGCCCGCAGCAGGCGCTGGGTGCCACCGGCCCCGGGCATGATGCCGAGGTTGATCTCGGGCTGGCCGAAACGGGCGTCTTCGCCGGCAATCACGATGTCGGCGCACATCACCAGCTCGCAGCCGCCGCCCAGGGCATAGCCGTTTACCGCGGCGATCAAGGGCTTGGAAAACGCTGCGATGCGTTGCCAGTGGGCGACACGGGGATCGTTGAGAATGCCGACCAGATCGCGCTCGGCCATCTCGCGGATGTCCGCACCGGCGGCGAACGCCTTGCGGCTGCCGGTGATGACCACGGCGCGGGTAGCGGGGTCGGCATCGGCTTGCGCAAGGCCGGCGGCGAGCTCCCCCAGCAACTCGGTGCACAGGGCGTTGAGCGCTTCCGGGCGCTGCAGGGTGAGCAGGCGAACGCCGTGTTCAGGGGCCTGCACATCGATGAAACGAGGCATGTCGGGGTCCTCAGGCTGCTCGCACGGCGCTTCGCGAGGCCGGCGTTTATTGGAATTGTCTGCAGGGGCGGCGGCGGGGCCTGCCCAGGTGCGATCAGTATATGCATTATGCGATACAGCAACGCAATAGCAATTGTGTTTTTGTGTATCTCGTTTTATGTTTGCCGCTATGCAGTTACGGCTAAAGACTAGATAAAATGCGGCTTGCGCTGGGTTCTGCACCGCATCTGTTTGCGATACGCAAAAATTTATCAATAGAAAAATAATGGAGAAATGATATGCCTTGCTATCGACTCGACGGCCTGACCCCGGTGGTCGACCCCACGGCTTATGTGCACCCAAGTGCCGTGCTGATCGGTGACGTCATCGTCGGCCCGCGCTGCTATGTGGGGCCGTTGGCGTCCCTTCGTGGTGATTTCGGGCGCATCGTGCTGGAGGAAGGCGCGAACTTGCAGGACACCTGCGTCATGCATGGCTTCCCCGGCGGTGACACGGTCATCGAGCGCAATGGCCATGTCGGCCACGGCGCGGTGTTGCATGGCTGCCGCGTCGGCGCAGACGCCCTGATCGGCATGAATGCTGTGGTCATGGATGGCGCTCACATAGCGCCACGTTGCATCGTCGGTGCCACGGCGTTTGTCAAAGCCGGCTTCGAGTGCCCCGAACAGAGCCTGGTGATGGGTGCGCCAGCCCAGGTCAAACGCCCACTGACCGAGCAGGAGCTGAGCTGGAAGCAGCGTGGCACCGCCGAATACCAGCAGTTGAGCCAGCGCTGCATGGCAACGATGGTGGAATGCCCACCGCTGACCGCCGCCGAAGCACAGCGCCCGCGCATGGGTGACAGAGGCTTGCGGCCCAAAGGCGAGGCGGGCGCATGAACCTGCCGGCGTCGCGGCATGGTCAGGCGACCCGTCGCACAGGTATAGTCGGTGCTTTCAATGCGCGCAGTTCGTCCATGAGCAACCTCGTTCCGCTGAACAACCTGATCACCCGCTTCCAGGAGCAGACGCCGATCCGTGCCAGTTCGCTGATCATCACCCTCTACGGTGATGCCATCGAACCCCATGGCGGCACGGTCTGGCTGGGCAGCCTGATCAACCTGCTGGAGCCAATCGGCATCAACGAACGGCTGATCCGCACGTCGATCTTTCGCCTGACCAAGGAAGATTGGCTGACCGCCGAGAAGGTCGGGCGGCGCAGTTACTACAGCCTGACCGGCACCGGGCGGCGGCGTTTCGAAAAAGCCTTCAAGCGCGTCTACAGCCCAAGCCAACCGGCCTGGGACGGCGCCTGGACGCTGGTGTTGCTGTCCCAGCTCGACGCCGGCAAACGCAAGGCCGTGCGCGAAGAGCTGGAATGGCAAGGTTTCGGTGCGATGGCGCCGAACCTGCTGGGCTGCCCACGGGCCGATCGCGGCGACCTGGCTGCCACCTTGCGCGAGCTGGAGGCCAGCGACGACAGCATCGTCTTCGAAACCCATACCCAGGAAGTGCTGGCCTCCAAGGCCATGCGCGCCCAGGTGCGGGAGAGCTGGCGTATCGACGAGCTTGGCCAGCAGTACAGCGAGTTCATCCAGCTGTTCCGGCCGTTATGGCAGAGCCTGAAGGAGCAGGACGAGCTGGATGCTCAGGATTGCTTCCTGGCGCGGACCTTGTTGATCCACGAATACCGCCGCTTGCTGCTGCGTGACCCGCAACTGCCGGACGAGTTGCTGCCCGGTGACTGGGAGGGCCGCGCCGCCCGCCAGCTGTGCCGCAACCTGTATCGGCTGGTCTGCGCCAAGGCGGAAAGCTGGCTCAACAGCGCCCTGGAAACCGCCGACGGGCCACTGCCCGATGTGAACGAAAACTTCTACAAGCGCTTTGGTGGCCTGGCCTGAGATTGAAAGGCTTGATGCATCGCCGGCTCAACTCACGCCCAGACATTGGCTGGCCGGGTCGGCAAGCTTCTGACCTCTCACCCTCATTGCGTGTAAAAGGTTTTCAAATTGAACTTTTTAGTAAAGGCATTGACGGCGCGGTCGGTACCATTGAGCATTGTTATAAACCCTTTTTCATTCGCAGAAATAGCCAGGCTGGCAATATCCTTGTCAAATTCAAGGCGCTGATGAGACTGCCATTCTACATAATGCACCATCGGGGTCGACGTTCGAGCCTTTCGAATAGCAACATCGATATAGTAATCCAATTGCTCACTCCGAGCATAGCGAATCAAAGGAAACATATTGCCCTCCGCAGCCATCTGCTTACGCAAAAAATCGTCATCTTCAAATGATTGCTGTAAGAACAGCTCCATAGAATCCTGAGGGGTATAAGACAGATACCCGGCAGCCGCTTCAGACAAGAAAAATGCGGACTCACCGAAAGCCGAAACCTCCGCTGAAGGAACTCCCCCATTGGACGGCGTCAATGACTGCAGTTGAATGGCTCCATGAACAGGATGTGCGGGAGCAGATTCAATAGCAACGGTATCGCTGGAATAATAATGATGCTTAAGACTTGCACTGGCCTTGGAGAAATTTATGAGTTCTTTATTCCTGGCGATACGTCTGAATACATAAGCGGGATCACTGAGGCGCGTTCCAGTGGCGAATGTATTTTTGACGTAGTCATCCGTGTAATCTTTAAGGTCTCCATATCGAACGTTGATTGAACGGGGCGCATCATCCAGATAACTCATGATGATCGCCATGCTTTCCCCTAGTGCTTGCCCTCCCACCCCTAAGTGCTCGCCCAGTCTGTTAAACGCTGCCTCACGATCCTCACTCACACGCCCTGATATCATTGGGTGTACGTTGACCTTGAAATTTTCCTGCAACAATTCATGAGGGTTCCGGCCATCTGTATCAATCAGCGTTAACGGATTATCACGGCAAAAACGGAACAGGTTCGGGCCGTCAATCAATCCTTCAGGGTCGGCGCTCAACCATCGGCCCAGCTCAGCCTGATAATAACGCCAGCCGTAATAATACAATCCCGTTGCATCACGCTCCTTGCCTGAATAGCGCACCGTGCGATCAGTAATCTCTGTGGATTCCTCATCCGCTCCAACACTGCTGCCATAAGGTGAAAACTCTTCACGTGAGGTTACCAGCCCCGCTTCACCTGCCTCTCCAGCACAACTCCCCAGACAGTCTATGAAGGGATATCGCAGGTAAATTTCGCCAGTGAGTTTATTCTCGATAAAGCGCACATTCCCGGCGGTGGTAATTGAAATATCCCTTTGAAGCACATTCGCAAATTGGCGTTGGCGGCGCTCACATCCACCTGCGTAGGTGGTAACTGAAGCCTGCGAACCGCCAGCCAACTGGACCGTTTGAATCTTGCGGATACGGGTGCCGCCATCTGCGTACAGGTATCGCTCGGTGTCATTCAATTCTCCGTCGCTGCGCGTCACCGGGGCGACCTGATACAACTGATTATCGGCATACCAGCTTAGCGCCTGGCCATTGGACAGTTGCTTTTGCAGCCCACCGGCCCAGAAGCCATTCTTCGCTGCCTGACCAGGCTTATCGACTATCGCTCGATTGCTGTCCTCGGCAACGGCGAGCTTGCGCGTGTAATCACCGGCGCCTGCGAGATGGCGAATCAGGGTGAGGTTATCCCCGTGATCGTAGGAGAAGATTTCGGTATAAGGAACCCAGACCCTGCTTTCTGAAGGGCCAACGCCGTAATGTGCAACGGGAACACGCTCCCGCCCGGTAGCAATGGCCAATCGATAGAGGGTGTCGTACGCATAGCTTCGTAAACCAGTAGCTTGCTGGTTACGGTGCCATTGCGGGTCGGCTCCCTTATCATCAAGTGTCAGGATATTGCCCACTGGGTCGTATACATAATGCAGGTCGCTGATAACCAGTGGGCCATGCCGGTGATGCGAGGGGCGCATGATGGTATGCCGAGTCAGGTAATGCGTGCGCGGGTCATGCTCTAATAGCTCCGCCAGCCCATTACCCATTGACTGCCTAATCACCGCACCGTTCGGCTGACGCACAATGTCCTTCAAAGTAATGAGGTCAACCGGTGCGTTTTGCCGCTTGTACTTGAGCCGGGCAGTGTGCAGTGCGCCAGTGATGTCGTATGCGGTGGCTGCAGTGACATCTTCCGAGTTGGTACTGGTCAGCACAGCCCCTGTGGCATCGTAAGTAGCCGTTTGCGTGAGCGACACTTCGGTCTCTGGCGGCTCGATGGCCGCCCAGTCAGGCAATGCTTCCTGCAGTTTCAGCAAACACTGTGCTGAATCGATCGATTGCTTGGTAAGTGCTATCGAGCAGGTGTCCGTATACCCGGCATTGTCGTAACGTCGGGTCACTGCACCTGCCAGGTTGCGCGCCTTGCGGGCAGCCTGGTTGCTCTCCCCGTAAATCAGTTTTTCTCGAGTGCGGGCTTTTTGCTCTCCGGCCGCTGTTTCGGTAACTGACAGCAACCGCCCAGTGGCATCAGCACCTTCATAGATAAAAATATTGGCCGTTCCCTGCGCGTTGCGGGCCCATATGGGCTGCCCACCGATACCGGCCAGAGAATATGACACATCCCCGTCTGCGGTATGAGTCATGAGTGCCTGCCGATTAAGTGCGGCATGGCTAATGGCATCAGGGATCACCAGCCCGTCGGCATTCTGAAGTTGCCGTGCGCCATACAGCCTGACGGTGCGCAACATAGGTTCGTTAACGCTACGCGAGATCAGGATGGATGCAGGTTCGCTGGCGTTCGCCCGATCTGGGTGACGCAGAAAACGCAACTCCCGCGCCTGAGCGCCTGTACTTTGTGTAACGCTCACCGTCGGCGTACTCATATGCAGGGCAGGGCAGGCACTCATCATCATTCACCTGGCGGGGGAAATGCATCAATCATGGGTGACCGTATCATCGAGCGGGTATCCAGGCACCTATCAGTTCTGCCAGTTGCCGAGCCATTTCCTGATCAGCCATCGTTGCTCTGCAATCGCTGCGATCCCGAACTTCTGCTGCCCTGAACCGAAAGCCAATGGAGGTTCATATGCCGGTCAACGCCGTGCCATCCCTGCACCTCGGTACACCAGATGTCGCTGCTGGTTTCAGGGTTCTGCGTTTCCTGCGAACTCAAAAGGGCGAATCCGCTCGGCTACTGATCACTCGCACCGTGGTGGACCCTCTGGCCCGCACCAGCCGGGCCTACGGCGCACGCCAGCTGAACAATCCCGCTACCGACCATGCCGATGCGCTGACCGTCACAGCGCTGAGCGCTGGCACGCTAAAGCTCCATACTGCTGATGGTGACGTGACACTTTCACTTGGTGATATTGGCGGTCGGCCGTTGTGGTCACAGAATGCCCAAGGCACTGTCAGTGCGCTGATCTACGAGCCTGCAGCCGCTGCCGGGCGCCCGCACGTTGCGACGGAGCAACCGGCGGGTGGTACCGCCCGCATTCGGGAACAGTATGTGTATGCTTTGGCCAGCGACACTCGCTGGCAGGCCCTGAATTTGGCCGGCGCGATGACCGAACTGAGCAACAACGCTGGTATCAGTCGCACCTTGCGCGTATCCCTTACTGGCCAGACTTTGTTGTCCGAACAACGACTGCTAAAACCTGCAGCGGGGCTGCCTGACTGGAAGGTGACTACGGAGAATGACACTGAGGACGCCTTGGTTGTCTGCGCAACCTATGACGCCACCGGTACGCCGCTGTCCACGACCAACGCAGCAAATGTCTCCACTATTACCGCGTATGACATCAGCGCCAGCGTCATGGAAACCCGACTGCGCTATGCAGGGCAGGGCGCAGCCCCGTTGACGGAGGTGGTCACCCTGCGCGACGTGGTGCGCAGGGCCGACGGCGCGGTGCTGTCGCAGACCGCAGGTAGCGGCGTGGTCGAGGCGTATGAGTACGATCAGCGTACCCAATACCTGACCCGGCATAGCGTAGCCCGTCTGGCTGGTCATCCATCTGGCGCACTGCTGATCAGCGACTTGCACTACACCTATGACCCCGTTGGCAATATCCTCACGCTCGAAGACCAGGGCGCCGACCCGCAATGGCACGACAACCAGCAGGCCACCGGCCTGCGCCAGTATGAATACGACACGTGCTACCGGTTGACCTCGGCGACCGGGCGTGAGCGCGCTCCGGTCGCGCGTTACTACGGTGCCGACCCCGCCGGGGGGGAGGTCTGGGCGCCCTACAGCCAATCGTACACGTTCGATGATGGCGATAACCTGACCCTTATCAGCCACTTGGGCGGGGCCGGTAGCCGGCGCCGTGAACTCAGCGTCGCTATCGGCAGCAATCGCGCCACGCTCAAAGAGGACGGTTTGTCGCCTGAAACGGGTTTCTTGGCCGGTGGGTTGCAGAAGCAGCTAAATGACGGCAGGGCGCTGAGCTGGTACGCCGATAGCCAGTTAAGCCAGGTTAGTCCGGTGACCCGTTCGAATGGCGAACTCAACGACACAGAGACCTACCACTACGCTGACGGTGGCACGCGCACGCGCAAATTACACAGGGTAAAAGTCGCAGACGGCTCGCAAACCACCATTACCACCTATGGCGGAGGGTGCGAGACACGGTTGCGGCAGTTAACTGGCCAAACGGTGGCGCAAAAGCATGTGGTGATCACACAAGGGGGTGGCATCCGCCTGATCCAAGACCGCCTTTCGCGCCAGGCACACCTGCGCTTCAGTTTCAGCGATCACTTGGGCAGCATTGGCGGGGAAACAGACGGTGCCGGAAAGATCACCTCTCGCGAGGAGTACGCACCTTATGGCGCCACCGTCGGCAGTGATGAGGACGCGGGGGAGGTGAGTAACCTGATGCAGCGCACGTATCGCTATTCAGGGAAAGAAATGGATGCAACGGGGTTGATCTACTACGGCTGGCGCTATCAACAGCCAGAATTGGGCAGATGGCTGAGTGTGGACCCGGGCGGGCTTGTGGATGGCATCAACTTGTTCCGCTTCAGCAGGAATAACCCGATAAATGGTTTTGATACGAATGGATTGTTTTTCTGCAGCAGCAGAAAAGCGCGTAAGGCCCAAGAGAAAGCCGATGCTGAAGATAAACGCCTGGCTCGCCTGGAAGAAAATCGTCGAATATCAGAAGCGGCCCGCGCATGGGAACGCAACGAAAAGGCGGGCCGCGACGTGGTCGATGCATTCAGAAATAGCTTGGGCAACTATGCAGAGGTCACACACGAGGGGCCGGACTATTTTTTTTCATGGAAGCCTGGCGGCGAAAGTGACTTTGACCAAGCCGTATCAACAGCACTGGAATCAGCGGGCTACAGTGGTGACACTTCGAAAATACGCAGGACGGTCAAGGACACTGCGAGACAGCAATTGAAAGATACGTATATTTCATCCTTGTTCTTGGAAGAGCGAGACAATATAAAGGCAGCCAGAGCCGAGCGTGCCGCGGCGGCGGCTGCCAAGGAAGCAGCTAAGGTACAAGCCCAGAAGGATACCCGTCTATGGATCGGGCTGTCTGCTGTTTGGTCAGATAAAAGCTTTAGAAAAATACAAAGTAACTCAGGCGCTTACTTCAGCCAAGGGCAGCTCATTAACGCATTACAAGATTTCCACCAAGATCTTCACTTTAAATCTGGTGAGATCGCCGACGGCATCCGCAGTGTTAGGGGTAACAGCTATGCGGAGGTGGCGGAACAGATGGAATCGTTCATAGAGCGCACAGCAGACCGAGGACCGAAGATTTTATATCGCGGGGTGTCGCAGGCAGAATATGACAAATGGGCCACGGGAACATATATCGCACCTGGATTCGTGGCTTTCACCCCAGACATAAACATGGCGTCAAGGTACAACGACGGCTTGATAATCACCCTGACCAATGCGAGAGGGCGCTGGGTTGAGAGCGTTTATCCTGATGGGAAAGTTACTGAGTTCCTAGTCAATAGGGGGGCACGTTTTAGCATTAATAGAAAAACCATGCATGCCACGCAATTATAAGAATGCGGCGCACTTTCACCCGCTGGAGTGGCCCTGCGCCTACGCCTGTAGCTCAGTTAAATATATGCTCCATAAGATTCATACAGGTGTGCTCAAGATCCAGCCTCAACTTGCACGTTCAACGCCGCCTGGCCAGCCTGTGCGCCATGAATTGATGCGCAGGCGAGAATAGCCGATTGAACGTCATCAGCACGGCACACACCGTGCCCAACGCCGACGCTGCGGCAATCAGGAACATGATCACGATCTGGTAACGCACCGCGTCCCCAGGCTGCTGCCCGGCCAGTATCTGCCCGGTCATCATGCCCGGCAGGCTGACGATACCCACCACCGACATCTGGTTCAGCGTCGGCATCATGCCGGCCTTCAGTGCCTGGCTCGCTGCGGCACGTGCCGCCTCCCAGCGCGTGCCACCCAACGACAGGATCATGTCCACCACCGGCCGCTGGGCGCTCAGTTCACGGGTCATGCGGTCGATGCCCAAGGCTACGGCGGTGAGGGTATTGCCGAGGATCATGCCAAGAATGGGAATGGCGTATTGCGGCTCGTACCAGGGGCGCACGCGCAGCACCACGAACAGGCCGCAGGCCGTGACCAGCCAGGCACTTAGCCCGACCGACAACACGCTGTCGGCCAACAGCCCGCGATGGCGATGCTGGCCTCTGCCGGCCGCTGAAAACCCGGCAATCAGGGTCATGCTCAGCATCAGCGGCAGCACGATGTACCACTGCGCATGCTGGAACACCCAGCCGAGGATGTAGCCGATGGCCAACAGCTGGGTGATGGTTCGCAGTGACGCCCAGAGCAGCTGGCGTTCCAGTTGCAGCTTCAATAGCAGCGACAGCAGGCCGTTGACCAGGATCAGCGCAGCGGCAATCGCCACGTCGGTGTAGGCAAGGTTGTGGTAGTTCATTTCGACAGGGCGCCTTGGTGCATCGTCAAGGTGCGCGTACTGATGCGCCGGGCTTGCGCATGATCGTGGGTGATCCACAGCAACGCGCGATCGTTGGGGGATTCGTCGAGCCAGTTCATTACCAGCGTTTCAACGCCAGCCACCGATTGCGGGTCGAGCGCCGAGGTCGGCTCGTCGAGCAACAGCACCTGTGGCGTCAGCAGCAGGGCGCGCACCAGTGCGGCCAGCTGCGCCTCGCCACCGGACAGGTCGGTGCCGGCCTTGTCCAGGAAACTGCGCGGCTTGCCGGCCAGCGCCAGAAGGCGCGCCGCCGTGTCGGCATCAAAGCGGTACTGGCGGTTGTGCTTGAGCGTGAAGGGTAGCCGCAAGTTGTCCATGACACTGCCCTCCACCAGCGCGGCGCGTTGGCTCAGGTAGCAGGCGCGAGAGCGAAAATGCGGTATCAGTGGCGCTGTCACCGGCTCGCCCAGCCACAGCACTTCACCTGAGCTGGGCGCATCCAGCAGGGCCAGGGCGCGCAGCAAGACACTCTTGCCCGAACCCGACGCTCCAATGAGCGCCAGGCGTTCGCCAGCGTGCAGTGAAAAGTCGGTGGGCGCGAGCAAGGTGGCCTGTGTCTGCAGATCGACACGGCCCAGCTGCCTGGCCTCGAGCAAGACCGCTTCGGCGTGAGAGTTCTGCAGGCCTTTCAATGGTGAGCTTCCTTGACGCCGAATGGGAAAACGACATTTTAAGCAATCCCGTCACGCGCTCAGGTTTTTTTGACAGAACTTTCACTTTGAATGGCTTAAACCAGCGCTAGCGCTACATGCATACTTGAGCAGGGCTGCCCATCATGCACACTTCGATGTTTGGTCATCACTTGTTGTTTCTGGCGTTGTTCATCGCATCCGTGGTCAGCTGGCTTTACCTGTGGCTGGTGGGTTTTCTCCACCCCTCAGTGGCAAGCAGCGACTGCCCGGTGCTCAGACCGGACGCCTTGACGGTGCTTGGGTTGCTGTTGACCCTGAGCTGCGCCGTACTGGAATTCTTCAGCCCGTTCGAAGGGGCCACGCTGCTGATCGTGCTGCTGGTGATCGGCCTGATCATGCCTTGGGGCGGTGCATTGGGCGGGCGGTATCACGAGCGCTTGCGCGCTCGCAAGGTGTAGGCTGGCCTCGGCTGTTGTTCAGTGCGCGAGATACACCAGCACATAGTCGTTGTTGTCGAAGCGCCCGCTCAGTTGCGGCTGCAGCGCTTGCATCGGTGTGCCTTGCAGGGCCTGCAAGTCGTGCCGATCCATCATCAGCCACGCCGGCCCCTGTAGAGCCTGCAGTTGCGCGGGGGTTTCGGTGAACAGCGGCCGCAGGTCCTGGTCGAGGTTGACCATGAACTTGATGGCCTTGGCATCCTGGCCCAGGCGGTGCAGTACCAGCGGGGCAGGTTGCTGGGCCACCTGTGCGAGCACTGCCTGGGTGAAACCGCGGGTGTCATACAGGCGACGCTCCACCGGTTCGAACACTGCGACATACACCAGCCACAACGCCATGACCGCGCAGCCAGCGGTAATCTCGGCACGCCAACGTGGCTGCACGAGGCGCGACAGCGCCCACAGTTGCAACCCCGCCAGCACCACCATCAGTAGCGTGATGGAACCGGTTTGCTCGGGGAAACGGCGCTGAGCCACCAGCAAGGCAATCATCATCAGCCCCGGCATCAGCAGCCATAGCCCCTGGATTGCACCGCGCAGCCAGGCGAACAGCCGCCCCTGTGCCACCTGGAACGGGTAGGCGGCAATGATCGCAACCATCGGCAGCATCGGCAGCAGGTAGCGGGCCTTCTTGGCCTGCGGGATCGACAGCCCGACCATGACCAGCAATGCCGCAGCTGCGCAGAAACCGACCAGGCGCAGCGCCGGCCCCTGCAGCTGCGCACGGCAGAGCCACGCGGCAACCAATGCCAGCAACGCCAGTGGATAGGCCAGCGCATAGTTGCCCAGCGCACTGGTGAAGTAGTACAGCGGGCTACTGGCGCCCTCGCTGCCGTCCATGCGGCCCATGAACTGCATGCGAATCACGTCATCGAGAAACGCCTGGCCACCGCTGGCCTTGGCCATCCACAGCAGCAGGCCGACACTGGCGACCAGCAGCAGGCTGGCCAGCCCCCCAAACAGCAACATCCGTCGCCATTGGCCAGTCAGCAAGTAGTAGCTGCACAGCAAGCCGGTTGGCACCACCAGGCCGATCGGCCCACGAATACCGAAGCCCAACAGCAACAAGACGAACACCAACGGCCAGCGCCGCCCGGCAGCCCGCTGGTCGTGGGCGTAACCCAGGTAGAACACGCTGAAGGCGACGGCTGCCAGCATGAGGTCTTGCGACACGGCCCGGACTTCGCTGACGAAGGTGACCGTCAGCAGCAGCAAGGCGATGCTGCTCCACGCCCAACGCACCGAAAACGGCGCCAGCAGCCGGTACATCAGGGTCACGATAACCGCGCCGGCGATGGCACTGGGCAGCCATGCAGTCAGGCTGTTGACCGCGCCGAACGGCAGCGACAGCAGCCAGATGAACAGTGTCGAAAGCGAGGTGTAGTCGGCATAGGGCTGCCCATAGGAAGTCGGGAATACCGTTGGCCCATGGCGCAGCATTTCCTGGGCGAACAGCACGAAGCGTGAGTCGAAACCGATCGGCGCCTGCCCATACACCCCGGCGCAGAACAGCAGCAATGCCAGCAGCCCTGCAAGCAGGGACTGCCGGCGAACGGTGAGTGAAAGTGTCTTCACGCCGCTTTCGAACCCTGGCGGGGCAGCTGCGGGGAAACCGGCAACTGGCAGGAGTCGCCACGGCCGATCGGGAAGTACTTGAAGCCTTTGCGCGACAGCCGCTCGGCATCATAGAGGTTACGCCCGTCGAAGATCACCGGTGCCTTCAGGCGTTGCTGGATCAGGTCGAAATCCGGCGCCTTGAACTGTTGCCATTCGGTGCAGATGATCAACGCGTCGGCGCCGGACAGTACCGATTCCGGGGTACCCATCAGCATCAGTTTCTCCTCATCCGGATACAGGTGCTGGGTTTCCTGCATGGCCTCGGGGTCGAAGGCGCGCACGCTGGCACCGGCAGCAAACAGCGACTCGAGCAGCACGCGGCTGGGAGCGTCGCGCATGTCGTCGGTGTTGGGCTTGAACGCCAGGCCCCACACGGCAAAGGTCTTGCCGGCAAGGTCGCCGTTGTAGAACGCGTTGATGCGATCGAACAGCTTGTGCTTCTGCCGCTCGTTGATCGCCTCGACCGCCTGCAGCAGGTCGCTGGAGCAATGCACCTGCCCGGCACTGTGGATCAACGCACGCATGTCCTTGGGGAAGCACGAGCCGCCATAGCCGCAGCCTGGGTAGATGAAGTGGTAGCCGATGCGGGTATCGGCACCGATGCCCTGGCGCACCGATTCGATATCGGCGCCCAGGTGTTCGGCCAGCTCGGCGATCTGGTTGATGAAGCTGATCTTGGTGGCAAGCATGCAGTTGGCGGCGTACTTGGTCAGCTCGGCGCTGCGCAGGTCCATGAACATGATGCGGTCATGGTTGCGGTTGAACGGTGAGTAGAGGTCGCGCATGACATCGCGCACGTCTTCACCCTCGCAACCGATGACGATACGGTCCGGCCGGCGGCAATCGGCGACGGCCGAGCCTTCCTTGAGGAACTCCGGGTTGGACACGATATCGATACGCAGTTCACGGCCACCGAGCGCGGTGTTGATGTGGGCGCGCAAGGTGTCACCGGTGCCGACCGGTACCGTGGATTTCTCGACCAGAATCAGCGGTTGCTGGCGGTGGCGGGCGACCGCGTCGCCGACCGACAGCACATACTTGAGGTCTGCCGAACCATCCGCGCAGGAGGGGGTGCCGACGGCAATGAAGGCGACGCGGCCATGTTCGACGGCAAGCTTTTCATCGGTGGTGAACTGCAGTCGGCCGCCCTCCAGGCCTTCGCGCACCAGGCTGGAAAGGCCCGGTTCAAAGATGCTGACATGGCCTTGGCGCAACAACTCGACCTTCTTCTCGTCGACGTCCATGCACACCACATCATGGCCGACTTCGGCCAGTACCGCGGCTTGCACCAGGCCGACGTACCCGCTACCAAACACTGTAATTTTCATGGAGCACTCCTTGATGCAGGCGAACGGGCCGGACGCGTATTGATAGTAATGACCCCGAGCATGACCAGTGCCACGCCCAGTGATTTGCTCAAGCTGAAGGATTCGTCGAACAGCGGCAGGCTGGCCGCCAACAGGTAAACCAGGGCGTAACTCAGGCTCAGCAGCGAGTAGGCCCGGCCCAGCGGCAGATCGCGCAGGGCCAGCAGCCAGCAGAGCATCGACAGGCCATAGGCGGCGATCGCCGCCAGGACCACGGTCACAGCAACGGCATCGACGCCCTGGCCGGCCAGCGCCGATAGCCATTGGCCGGGCTGTGGCAGGCGGGTCATGCTCCAGCGCATGGCCAGCTGGGCGCTGCTGACCAGCAGCACGCTGCCCAGGGCAAAGGTGATGCCAAGGCGCTGGTTCATGATTGCTGCCCCAGCAGTGCCACGCCGGCGATGACCAGCGCCACCCCCAACCAGTGGCGGCGATCGACCGGTTCATGGAAGCCGAAGCGGGCGATCAGGGTGATCACCACGAAGTTCAGGCTGAGCATCGGGTAGGCGATGCCCACCTCCATGCGCTGCAGCACCAACAGCCAGACCAGCAAACCGCTGCTGAGGGCGAGGAGGGCGAGCCACAACCAGGGCGAACGCAACTTGTCCGCCCACGGCCCTTGTTGCCCACGCCAGCCTTCCACGGCGAACTTCTGCGCCACCTGGCCCAGGCAGGTCAGCAGGCAGGCGGTCAACAGCAGCAGCCAACTCATGGCGCGACTCTGGGCAGAATGAGGATCACCATCTTGCCCTGCTGGTAGCGCGTGCCATCTTCGGGCAGCATGGCGAGCTCACGTTGCTCATCTTCACCCTTGACCCGCATCACCACGGCGACCGTGCCACTGCGGCGGGCGTCATCCACCCACTGGCGAGCGTTCTTTTCGTTCAATAGCCGCCCCTGACCTTCCGGGGTCGCCAGGCCGTACTTCAGTTCACCGACAGTGTTATAGAACACCACGTTCGGCTGTTGCAGGCGCCAGGCCAGTGCTGATGCCGCACCGAGGTCGTTGCTCAGCAGGTGTGTGGCACCCGACAGTTCGTCGAGGTGCTGCAGGATGAACTGGTCGGGCATCTTGTTGCCTTCCACCGACTTGGGCAGGGCAGCTGGCAGCAGGGCCATCAGCACCAGGCTGCCCAGCACCGGTGCCGCCCAGCGGCGCAGCGGTGATAGAGCCTGGGCCAGGCTGGCGACCGTCCACCCCACCAGCGCCACGCACAGCAGCAGCAGGCTGGTCAGTTCGTGGTTGTAAACCGGCTTTTTCAACTGCAGCCAGGCCAGTGCGATCAAGGCGAGCACGCCCATCACCACGTTGATCCAGCCGTTGATGCCCAGTGCGCGGCCTTGATGCAGGCGCAGCTGCTCTTCCAGTGCATAGCCGATCAGCAGGGCCAATGGCAGCAGGCACGGGAAGATGTAGGTCGGCAACTTGCCTTTGCTGAGGCTGAAGAACAGCAATGGCATCAACAGCCACAGCAGCAAAAAGACGACCTTGGCCTGAGTACGGCTCTGCCAGGCGTGTTTCAGGGCCGGTGGCAGCATGGCGACCCAGGGCAGGCTGTAGGCCACCAGCAGCGGCAGGTAGTACCAGAACGGGGCGCTGTGCTGGGCATCGTCACCGGCAAACCGGCGGATGTGCTCATGCCAGAAGAAGAACCGCCAGTAGTCCGGCTCCTGAACGTGCACCGCCAGCACCCAAGGCAGGCTGACGACAATCGCCACCACCACGGCCACCGGCCCGTACACCAACAGTTCGCGCCAGCGCTTCTGCCAGAGCATCCACGGCAGCGCGATCAGCACCGGCAACAGCCAGGCCAGAAAGCCCTTGGTCATGAAGCCCATGGCACAGGCCAGCCCCAGTACCGCCCAGGCCGCAAGGCGCTGGCCCTTGCTGCGGCTGTCCACGGCGAACCACAGGGCCACCAGGCTGAGGTTGACCCACAGGGTGAACTGCGGATCGAGGTTGGCATAGACGGCCTGGCCGACCATGACGCAGAAGCTCATGTACACCAAGGTGCAGACCAGGCTCTTGCGCGGGTCGCTCCACAGGCGGCGTGCCACCAGGTAGCACAGGATCAGGCTCAGGCCGACGCTCAGTGCCGAGGCAAAGCGCACACCGAACAGGTTCTGGCCGAACAGGCCTTGGCTGAGGGCGATCATCCAGTAGCCGGCGGCGGGTTTTTCGAAGTAGCGCAGCCCCATCAAGTGGGGCGAGACCCAATTGCCGGTCAGCAGCATCTCCTGGCTGACCTGGGCGTAGCGGGTTTCGTCGGGGATCCACAAGCCATGGCCGCCCAGTGGCAGCAGGAAGGCCAGCACGAACAGGCCGAGCAGCAGCGGTAGCGTCCAGCGTCTGCTCATGAGCCTTGCACTCCCAGCCAGCCCTCACGGCCTTGCAGGGTGCCGCGCTGCACACTGGCAACGGGCAAAGAGTCGAGCGAGGCGGGGAGCAACTCGCCCAACGGTTTGAACGCAATCTCGCGCTGGCGTGCATCGGCCAGCAATTGGCGGAAGTCCTGGGCCATCAGAATCCCTTCTACCTCTGCATGGATGGTGTAGACGTTGAGTGCCTGCGGGCGGAATTGCCCGAGGATGAACTCGTTGAAGTGCGCGGCAGCCACCTGCGGGCCGACAACCTCGTCGAAGGTCGGCATGTCCACCGGAACCTGCGGCGCCCCAGGCGAGCCGTCGGCCAGCCTGGGGCGGAACAGGTGGGTACCTCGGCAGTCGCTGTTGTAGCGAAAGCCGAAGCCCTGCTTGGCCTCGATCACCCGCTGGTCCGCGCGCCAACCGGCGACGGCCGAGCAGTCAACCGGCGCGCCGAGGATGTCACTGAGGGTGTCGACGCCCTGACGGATCTGCTCGGTCAGTTGCGCCATGCTCCAGTGCCCGGCATTGGCCTGCCAGCCGTGGTGGTCCCAGGCGTGCAGGCCGACCTCGTGGCCGGCGTCGCGGGCCTGACGCATCAGGTGCCCGAGGTCGCGGCCAATCGGCTTGCCGGGCCAGGCGGTGCCGGCCAGGAGAATGTCCCAGCCGTACAGCCCGGCAGCATTGGAGCGCAGCATCTTCCACAGGAACTGCGGGCGGATCAGGCGCCACAGGTGGCGCCCCATGTTGTCCGGCCCGACACTGAAGAAGAACGTCGCCTTGACCTGCGCCTCGTCGAGCAACTCCAACAAGCGCGGCACACCTTCACGGGTGCCGCGGTAGGTATCGACATCGATGCGCAACCCTGCCTGCATCAGCGAGCTTCTTCTGCCGGACCAGCCTCGATCTCGCGCATCGCTTCACGCAGGAAGAAGTCCAGCGTGTTGCCGATGGTTTCGCGCATCTCCACGGTCGGCTCCCAGTTCAGCAGGCGCTTGGCGTTGGCGATGCTCGGCTTGCGGTGGGACACGTCCTGGTAGCCGCCGCCGTAGAACGCCTTGCTCTCGACGTCGCGGAAACCGGCGAACGGTGGGAAGTGGCTGCGCAGCGGGTGGGCTTCGAACTGGCGCAGCAGCTCTTCGCCGAGCTGGCGGATGCTGGCTTCGTTGTCCGGGTTGCCGATGTTGATGATCTGGCCGTTGCAGGCATCGTTGTCGTTGTCGATGATCCGTGCCAGGGCCTCGACGCCGTCGGCGATGTCGGTGAAGCAACGCTTCTGCGCGCCGCCGTCGAACAGGCGGATCGGCGTGCCTTCCACCAGGTTCAGGATCAGTTGGGTGATGGCCCGGGAGCTGCCGATACGCGCCGAGTCCAGGCGGTCCAGGCGTGGGCCCATCCAGTTGAAGGGGCGGAACAGGGTGAAGTTCAGGCCTTTCTGGCCGTAGGCCCAGATGACCCGGTCAAGCAACTGCTTGGACACCGAGTAGATCCAGCGCTGCTTGTTGATCGGCCCGACCACCAGGTTGGAGGTGTCTTCGTCGAAATTCGGGTCTTCGCACATGCCGTAGACTTCCGAGGTCGACGGGAAGATCACGCGCTTGTTGTACTTGACGCAGTAGCGCACCAGGCGCAGGTTCTCTTCGAAGTCCAGCTCGAACACGCGCAGTGGGTTGCGGGTGTATTCGATCGGCGTGGCAATAGCCACCAGTGGCAGCACCACGTCGCACTTCTTGATGTGGTACTCGATCCACTCGGAGTGAATGCTGATGTCGCCTTCGACGAAGTGGAAGCGTGGGTGGCTGCGCAGGCGCTCGATGGCGTCGGAGCCGATATCCAGGCCGTAGACCTCGTAGCGCTCGTCGTTGAGCAGGCGCTCGGACAGGTGGTTACCGATGAAGCCGTTGACGCCGAGGATCAGTACCCGGGTACGGCGCGTGGCGCGGCGGGCATCGGCGCCACGCAGCAGCGAACCTTCGACCAGGCCCAGTTCGTTGGCCAGTTGCGGGCCGCTCAGGTACAGGCCGTTGTCGTTGCGCTGACCGGCATTGATCACCAGCGAGTCCTCGCCACAGGCGATGCGCAGTGGGTCGGTGCTGAGCACACGGCCAGCGGCCAGGCCGTCGTTGCCCTTGACCACCTCGGCGCTCCAGACGATCAGCTTGTGCTCACCGACCTGGCAGAAGGCGCCAGGGTAGGGCTGGGTCACCGCCCGCACCAGGTTGAACAGGGTTTCGGCAGGCTGTTGCCAGTCCAGGCGGCCGTCAGCTGCGGTGCGGCGGCCGAACACCGTGGCTTTGGATTCATCCTGCGGGGTTTCGCTGATTTTGCCTTGGCGCAGCTCCGGCAGGGTGTCACGCAGCAAGTCGGCGGCGGCCGCGCGCAGCTTGCCATGCAGGCTCAGCGCGGTGTCGCTGCGTTCGATGGCCACGCGCAGCTGGGCAACAATGGCGCCGGCATCGGCGCGCTTGACCATGCGGTGCAGGGTCACGCCGGTTTCGGTTTCGCCGTTGACCAGCACCCAGTTGGCCGGTGCGCGGCCGCGGTAGCGCGGCAGCAACGAGCCGTGCAGGTTGAACGCACCTTTGCGGCCGATGGCCAGCAACGGTTCGCCCAGCAGGTTGCGGTAGTAGAACGAGAACAGGTAGTCGGGGTTGAGCTGGCTGATGCGCTCGACCCACAGCGGGTGATTGACGTCCTCCGGCGCATGCACCGGGATGCCTTTGCGGGCACACAGCTGGGCAACCGAGGCGTAGAAGGCGTTTTCCTTGGGGTCGTCGGCATGAGTGAACACCGCTGCGATGTCATAGCCGCTGTCGAGCAGGGCTTCAATGCCAGCGCAGCCGATGTCGTGGTACGCGAAGACAACTGTTTTTGCACTCATGAGTGAACCTGACCAGAAGTAGAGGAATTGAAACCGTCAACGGTGACGCTTTGGGCCGACACAGGCGGTGGCCCGCTGCGCAGCACTTTCTCGATGAAAAATCGCGGGCGGGCGCGCACATCGCTGTACATGCGCCCCAGGTACTCGCCGAGCAGGCCCATGCCGATGAACTGGCCACCGGTGAACACGAACAGCACGGCGAACAGTACGAACAGGCCGTTACCGGCCCAGCCTGGGCCAAACGCCAGGCGCAGCACGATGAGCCCGATGGCGAACAGCACGCCGAGCGCGGCCATGCTGAAACCGACGATGCTCAGCAGGCGCAACGGCGTGGTGGTCATGCAGGTGATCAGGTCGAACATCAGGCTGATCAGGCGCATCGGGCTGTACTTCGAATCGCCGTGTTCGCGCTCGGCGTGGTGCACGGTGATCTCGGTGGTGTGGCGGGCGAAGCTGTTGGCCAGGATCGGGATGAAGGTGCTGCGCTCGCGGCAGGCGAGCATGGCGTCGATCACCGTGCGCCGGTAGGCACGCAGCATGCACCCATAGTCGCTCATGGCAACGCCGGTAGAGCGCTTGACCGCGTAGTTGATCACTTTCGACGGCCAGCGGCGCAGGGCCGAGTCCTGGCGGTTGCTGCGCACCGTGCCGACCACGTCGAAGCCGCGTTCGGCTTCGGCGACCAGCCGCGGGATTTCTTCCGGCGGGTTTTGCAAGTCGGCATCGAGGGTGATCACCACGTCGCCCTTGCACTGCTCGAAACCGGCCATGATCGCCGCATGCTGGCCGTAGTTGCGGTTGAGGATGACCGCCACGAACGGGCTGTTTTCGGCCTGGGCGGCGTCTTCGAGGATTTGCGCCGAGTTGTCGCGGCTGCCGTCGTCGACCAGCACGATTTCATAGGGGTAACGCAGCTGCTGGCAAGCTGCGCCGGTGCGGCGCAGCAGCTCGGGCAGGCTTTCCTGCTCGTTGTAGACGGGGATGACGATGGACACGCAATGGATCGGGTAAGGTCTCACGAGCGATTTCCCACAAGCTGTTCAATGGCGGTGACGACCCGGTCGAGGTCCTGGTCGGTCATGTCGGGGAACAATGGAATGGAGCACAGCCGCGCCGAGTTCCATTCGGTGTTCGGCAGCGACAGTTGCGGATCACGCTGGCGGTACCAGGTGTGCAGGTGAGTGGCGATGAAGTGGATACCGGTGCCGATGCCACGCTCCTGCAGGCCTTTCATGAAGGCTTCGCGGTCCAGGCCACAGCGTTCGCTGTCGATGCGCAGGATGTACAGGTGCCAGGCGTGCTGCTGCGGGTAGTCCGGCACGGCCAGAGGCTGGACCGGCAGGCCTGCCAGGCGTTGCTGGTAACGGGCGGCCAGCGCGGTACGGCGGGCGTTGATCGCATCCAGGCGCTTCAGTTGCACCAGGGCGATGGCGGCGTTGATGTCGGCGAGGTTGTACTTGAAGCCGGGTTCGATAACCTGGGCCTGGGGCTTGCGGCCATGGGTCATGCGGTCGTAGGCGTCGACACCCAGGCCATGGAACTTGAGCATGCGCACGCGGCTGGCCAGGGCTTCGTCGTCGCTGACGAACATCGCGCCCTCGGCGCAGGTCATGTTCTTGATCGCATGGAACGAGAAAATCGCCGTGCCTCGGGCACCGACATGGCGGCCCTTGTAGCGGGTGCCGGCGGCATGGGCGGCGTCTTCGATGACGGCGATGCCATGCTTGTCGGCAAGTGCGTACAGCGGGTCGAGGTCAAAGGCCGCACCGGCGTAGTGAACCGGAATGATGGCCTTGGTCCGCGGGGTGATGGCCGCTTCGATGCGCGCTGCGTCGGTCATCAGGGTGTCGCGATCGACATCGACAAACACCGGCGTGGCACCGAGCAGGGAAATCATGTTGGCCGTGGACACCCAGGTCTGCGACGGGGTGATGACTTCATCCCCCGGGCCGATACCCAGTGCCAGCAGGGCGATGTGCATACCGCCGGTGGCCGATGACAGGGCTACCGCATGGCGGCAACCGACGTACTGCGCGAACTGCTCTTCAAGTGCCTGGTTCTGTGGCCCGGTCGTGATCCAGCCAGAACGCAGGACTTTTTCGACAGCCGCAATTTCTTCTTCGCCCATACTCGGACGCGAGAAGGGGAGAAACGCCTCACTCATGAGCACCTCGGTGATACCGGAAAAAAGACAGAACCCATTGATTTCATTGGTTCAATTGCCAGCGTAGACGCAAAGAAGTTTTTTGCATCCTGTACACAGGCTAAAACTTGCTGTGTTGCGCCAAGTCAGGTTTTCTGCAGGGTTCAGTCATCCATGCCGTAGTGATTGTCAGGGGCTTATCCGCCCAAGGTTATGCTCGATTTTGTGAAAGAAGTATAAAAAATGGGTGGGTTTATCATTACATTGCAGGCGCAGACAGCTGAGGTTCAGGTTACTGGCCAAGTGTGAACCTACCAATAACTTTGATACGCATAAACATTCATTCGGATGGCTGTAAAACTGTGCGGGTAGTTAAACCAAAAGTTGCCGTTAGTTACAGGCTTACAGACGAGCCGGGGCCATGGCCTAGGCGTTGGGAATATAAGCCACACTTCGATCATCACGGGCGTGCAGCCACTGCTCACCACGGCTGGGTTGGGTGGTGACGACCTGGTGATCGCTGTCCAGGTAACCAAAGGGTGGCGTCTCGCCGTGGCGGTAGTGCGCGACGATGATCGTGCGCTGCGGGTCCCAGTGCTTGCCGCTGGCACGGTCCAGCCAGGCCATCAAGCTGGCGGTGTCGCCACTGCGGGGGTAATCCTCGGTCTGCGTCACATAGTAGAAGGGGGCGCCACCCGTTTGGAGGTACATCGGCACCTTGTTATCCACCTCGACCATGACCATCTGCCATTGCCAGGCCTGGCAGAATGAAGCCGATCAGGCCTTTGAACAGCGACGTCAGCGCCAGCAGCCCAAGGCGCGTTGATCGGTGCTTATCAGATTCATGGCTGACTCTGCTGGCGGGCAAATAGTCGGCGAATCCCAGGCAGGGATAAGTGCGGGGACGGTGAAGAATGGGTGAAAAATTTGATACGCGGGGGGTTGGCTGGCAGGTGGCCAATGGTGCTTGCCGCCCCCGCGCGTGGTCAGGCCCCTCTGATGCTCATCCCATCGCGCCCCTGGCCCTGCATGCCAACCTCCTGGGGCAATGCCGTGACCTTGATTGCACGCACCGGCACAGCGAACTTGGCGCCGATTTTAGAGAACCGTTCGAGCAGTCTGAAGTTGATCGCCTGCTGGATGTCCATGTACAGGTTGTAACCGGGGTCCTTGACGATGTAGACGCATTCGAACTCCAGCGCCTCTTTGCCGAAGCCGCGCAGGTGCGCGCGGTCGAAACGCACCTGCTCCTGGGCCTTGATGGCCTCTTCGACAATGCCAGGCGCTGCCTTCACCGCCTCGGTGGGCGTGTCGTACGACAGCCCGAACTCGAACACGATGCGCCGCTCCTGCAGGCGCTTGTAGTTCTGGATCGTGCTGCTGATCATGCTGGCGTTGGCCATGACGATCTGTTCGCCGCCCAGGCTGCGGATGCGTGTGGTCTTCAGGCCGACATGCTCGACGCTCCCCGCCAGCGGGCCGATGACGATGAAGTCGCCGACCTCGAAAGGTTTGTCCACGGCAATCGACAATGACGCGAACAGGTCGCCGAGGATGTTCTGTACCGCCAGCGCGACTGCAATGCCACCCACGCCGAGGCTGGCGACGAACGCGGTGATGTTCACCCCCAGGTTGGACAGCATCGCCAGCAGCACCACCGACCACAGCAGCACCCGCGCCCCCCAGGCCGACAGCGTGGCCAGCGCGCTGCCTTGGTTCAGGCCGTCGGCACGGTGGCGGGTGAAATAGCGGTTCAGCCCCAGGCCGATGGCGCGGTTGGCCCACAGGCCGATCTGCAGGGCGGCGACCACGAACCACAGGTTGCCGACCCGGGTCAGCCAGCGCTCAGGCAGGTCGAGCATGCCCAGGCCCACCAGCAGCGAAGCTAGGAACAGCAGGAAGTTGCTGGTGCCTGACAGCACTTTGGCCAGCACCTGGCTCAACGGGCCGTCATGCTCGGACCAGCGCCGAACCCGACGCAGCAAGAAGCTGATCGCCGCGCGCGAAACCAGAAAGGTCAGGATGGTAACGGTCAACGCAACCAGCAGGTTGAGAATGGAGATACCGAATACGGTGGTGTTGGTGAACAGGGTGATGATGCGCTCGGTCATAAGCCCTTTACCGGATAGTTTGACTTGTTGCTTTAGAAGGCTGGCGACAAGCCGAAGGTTGGGCTGGATTTGCGAATTGACGACGAGCGGTGGCTGTACAGGAAAACCATTTTGTATAACTGGCCGGCCGTCCGACGCTTTCATCTATTCGATTGTGCACGGCGAGCGGCAGGGTTCGATGCAGTTGATCAACGCACCGGCCCGTATGCCCGCAGAGACCGGTGACCGATGGGTCAAAATTACTGAATCTTTTCCCACCGCAAGCGCTCCATTAGCCTGACTCAACCAAGGAGCATCCAATGCCAGGGCAGCAGTTGTACGTGATCGAATACGAGCTTCACGGAGAATTCCGAACCTTCATCATCCGCCAGGAGCGCATGGACAATGCCGAAGCCTGGCACTGGGCCAGTTGCGATGCCGGGGTGGGCATCATTCCACGCTTCGGCCAGCACAAGATCAAGAAGGTCAGCCGGCCCATGGCCGAGCGCTACGGGCTTGCCAACGTGCGTTGGCGGGTGTCCGGTGAGGGGCCTGAGTTCGTGGCTCCAGCCATCGATGTGAAGAAGTTCTCCAGCAGCTGAACGGGTAAAACGTGAGTACATCGCGATGGTAAAGCCACGCTCGCCACCAGCACATACCAGCCCACCCGCTCGAAGCACCAGACGCGTTGCTGCATGGGCATGTCTTCTGCGACCGGATACTGCCTCGACACCTGCTCATCTTCGTGCATGGCCCGGCCCTCAGGCGCGCTCACCGCGCAGCCAGCGTTGGTGATAATGCGCCAGACGTGACAACCCATAGATCGCCCCCTGACGCATGACGTCTGCGCGATCACCGAAGAAGCGCTGGCTACGGGTGAACACTGCCAATGATTCGCCGGCAAATGCCCAGGCGAAGCACAGCGTGCCGGGCGCGATGCCATCCTGCGGTTCGGGGCCGGTGATCCCCGTGCTGGCGATGGCAACCGTGGCGTCGCTGTCTTTCAATGCGCCCAGGGCCATTTCCCAGGCGACTGCCTCGCTGGTCAGGCCATAGCGCTCTATGGTCTGGGGGTTTACCCCCAGCAGGCGCTTCTTGGCACTGGGTGAATAGACGACATAGCCGCTCTCCAGCACCTCGCCGGTACCGGGAATGGCCGCCAGCAATGCGACCATCGCACCGGCTGTACAGGACTCGGCAGTGGTAAGCAGCAGTTTGTGCGATTTAAGGTAATCAAGCGTTTCCTGCACGGGATCTTTAACCATTGCACGCCACTCGTTCGCTGTGTTGCGGTGGACGTTGTGGCGGTGCCATTGGTTCACAGCAGATCGCTTCCGCTCATCCAGCGCGCCACAACTTCGCGTGAACTTTGCCGGCCACCATGGCTTCCCTCTAGTAATGGGACTGTACGCCGGGTGCGCGCCGTGCGGCCTGTCATGCAAAGAGGAGAGACCATCATGAACGAACCTGTGACGTACTTCTGGATTGCCGTGGCGGTGATCATTCTATTGGTCGATCTATGGGCGATTGTCAGTGTGTTGCGCAGCGACAAGGCGGATACAACGAAGGCAATGTGGGCGTTGCTGCTGTTGGCGCTGCCCGTCGTCGGCCTGGCTATCTGGGGTGTGCTGGGGCCACGGGGTATCAAGCGCGGCAGCGGACCATCATCCCCCGAACACAGCAAAGGATAGGTGCAGACATGTCGAATTCAGCGAAAAGCAAAGCGGTGGAGCAGGCGAGGACCACGGGTGAGCAGGAGCGGGACAACGATGCCCGTCGGCCTGACGGGTCAACCGGCACTTCGCACGATTCGACTGCGCAGAAAGCCGCGCGTGACCATGACCGACGAAAACCTTGACCCTCAGGGAGGTCGCATAGCGGCCTCCGATGTGCTCGAACGCAGGAGCCAGCGCGTGCCGCGAATCATTACCCCGGCCACCCCGGAACACGAAATCAGTGAGCAGAACGCTCGCATGTTCGGCTCACCGAAGGAGCGGCTGGATTTCTACCGCGCGGAGATCCAGTACGAAACCAGCATCCTCGCCAACCGCACCGATGCCTACCTTGCCGCCCAGTCGTTCCTGGTGATCGCCTTCGTGTCGTCGATGGGCAACCTCAATCAGAGCTGGGGCGAAATGTTCACCTTGGTCGTCCCGCCATTTCTGGCCCTGCTGGGCGTATTGAGTTCGCTCAATGCGTGGCCAGGCATCCGTGCGGCCTACAAGATCATCGAACATTGGCAACTGAAGCAGAGCCATCTGCTGCGAAGCGAGCCGCTGATGGGGCTGGCCTATGACGAATCGCCGCTGTTCAGCGAGGCGGAAACGTCACAGGCCGGGCACCGCAAGTCGCTGTTGTTCTCGCTGCGCACGCCCTGGATATTCCTGGTGTTCTGGGTGCTCCTGGGCACCTACGCGGTGTTCCTACAGTTGGGATGACGAGGCAAATACCTTGGCGCCGGTTGCCTTTTCGAAGGTTGATGGCGCGACTGCCTTTGGTTACCCAGGTAGATGTCATAGATCACAAATGCTGAACTCCCGCCGTTTCACCTGCGTCCCTCGAATGAATGCCGACTAAATACGGCATTCGCTGACCTATCAACTTCGAGGGCCTAACGATGGACAAGACCGATCAAAGCTCGACGTCTCCACCGGGGAGCACCGAGGATCACGTGCATGCCATTACTGATGAAGCCGTCGCGCTGCTTGGCGAGGCCAGGCAGAAAGGTAGCGAGCAATTCGAACAGTACCGCGATACCGCGGCTGACCAGCTCGATTCGCTGAGGGAGGGTGCACGCTCGGCGGCAGCCGCACTGCAAGACAAGGACAGCCTCGGGCTTTCTCAGTACCTGAGCCAGGCAGCAGAGTGTGTGGGCGCGTTCGCCAAGCAGGTTCGCCATGAGAGCGCCGAAAGCCTGCTGCAACGCGGCGCGCATCTGGCGCGAAGCAACCCGGCGTTGTTCCTGGCCGGTAGCGTCGCCGTAGGTTTTGCCGTGTCGCGCTTCATGCGGGCCAGTGCCAGCCATGCCCGCACAAGCGCTGGGTCACCCAAAGGGCAGCGATCTGCTCAGCCAGTGACACCCGATCGGGGCAGCGATGTATCCACCCACGCGCCTTACACCCCCGTCGACCCGATCGGGCCGGGTGCCGGCACACCGGTCGGCGGCAGCCCGTTCGAGCGTGACCCGCTCAAAGGAGGTGAATGATGAACGAAGATCCCTTGCACACCAACTCTGGCCTGCATGGCGCAGCAGACGATGCCATTGGCGTTGGCGGCCTGTTGCGCCAGTTGATGCGGGAAGTTCCGGCCTTGTTCACCAAGGAGCTGGCGCTGGCCAAGGCCGAGTTGCAGCACAACCTCACCAGCCTCAAGGCCGGTACAGCGGCGGTTGCGGCGGGAGCGATCGTGCTCCTGGCGGGCTTCGTGATCCTGCTACTGGCAGCGGTCTACGCCTTGGCGATGGTGATCGAGCCGTGGCTGGCTGCGTTGATCGTCGGTGCGATCACCGTGGTGGTCGGCTTCATCATGCTGCAGGCAGGCAAGAAGCAGTTCGAGCCCACGCATCTGAGCCCCGAGCGGACCTTGCATGCCATGCAACAAGACAAGGACACGCTGAAGAGGAAACTGCCATGACCACGTCCTTTGAACATGACGCGCAGAAAGACCCTGACCTGCTCGAGCAGGAGATCAACGCCAAGCGTGAACACATCAGTGATCTGGTGGATGCACTGGAGCAGCGCCTGAGCCCCGGCCAGATGGTCGACCGGGTGCTGGCCTACGCCAGAGGCAATGGAGGCGAGTTCTTCCAGAACCTTGGCACCACCCTCAAGAACAATCCCGTTCCCGCGACGCTGACGGCACTGGGGCTGGCATGGCTTGGCCTGAACCAGGGCCGGCCCTTCAACCCAGGGCCTGCGCATCAGGGGCCAGGGTTGGGCGAAAAACTCGGCGATGCGATGGCCACCGCCAAGGATGCCTTTGCTCACGCGGGGGAGGCGGTGCACGAAGCCAGCCATAAGGTGCGCATGAAAGCCCACGACATGCGTGATCGGGCCAGCGAGCTTGGCAGTGACGCACGCGACTCCATGGGCGCAAACGCAGACAGCCTGCAACGCTCGGCCCATAAGGTCGCCCAACAAACCACCGCGCTCAAAGGGCAGTTCGACCAGCTGCTTCAGGAACAACCGCTGGTCCTGGCGGCCCTGGGCATTGCACTGGGTGCGGCGTTGGGGGCGGCGTTGCCGAGCACTGACAAGGAAGATCAGTTGCTGGGGGCGAGCAGTGATCGCTTGACCGATACGCTCAAGAGCAAGGGCAGCGAGGTGAAGGCGTCGGTCGAGCAATCACTGGATCAGGCGGGGGGTAGGGCATCGGCGCATCCGGTCGGTAATGCTGAAGGTTCGGACCTGTCCGCCGGGTTGGGTTTCACGCCTTGAACCTGCTGACTTGCCAGAGGTTGAGGCTCGCCGGCAAGGCGAGCCTCCTGTTTGTGATCACAGGAGTTGATGATGGAGCTGCCCTTCGGCATGGACGGCTGCGCCGCCTTGCAGATCCTGAAGAGCGTAGTGATGTTTATATCGAAGGTTTGGAAAGGCCTATATTTGAGCGAAAGAGGCGACTTTAATAACTAAACTAAATGACTATTTAGCGTAGTTATTACTATAAAGCATATTTGATCAGGGCAGGCGACGGCCCAGCCAGACTGTCAGGCCGCCGCATTCTGCATCTTCCACGACGTGATCCAGCACTTCGAAACCGTGGACGTGCAACTGTGTGCGGTACTCCTGGGCATCCAGGCTCGCGTGATACAGCGTTTCGCCCTCGAATACCCCCAAGGCCTCGCCATGTGACGGACCACTTGTGAACATCAGCAGTGCACCCGGTGCAGCATGGCGGCGAAAAATCGGAAACATCTGCCGTTGATCCGCGGGCTTGAGGTGGAAAAAGCTGTTCCAAGCCAGGATGGCGTCGAACTGTCGGTTGAGCGCTAATGTGCGCATGTCCGCGTGAATCCATTCCTGCGCTGGATAATGTGTGCTGCATAAGGCGAGCATGCGCACAGACGAATCCACACCCACGATGGACGCACCGGTGTCGACCAGGTAACGCGCAACAGGTTGGCCAGACCCGCAGCCCAGATCAAGGACGGTTGCGGACGGCTGTAGCAGCGCGCCGAAGCGCTCGATCCATTTGCGATCAGTGAAGTGATTGGTGTGACGCTCAGCTAAAAATGAAATCTCCCTCGGCACCCTCTAGCTTAAGGCTTTCAGCGAGGTCATCAACTAAAAATGAATGTTTCTCTGCCTCAAATGCAGCATTTGATCATTTCTCACGCTTAAGCGCTGCAGCCCAGTAACCATAAGGCATCCACTGATGCTAGCCGATCAATTATAAATGATCATTTTATAACCTATTGATAGAGCTAAAATTTTTAGCTGAATTTTTAGCAGCTCCATTCGCGAATGATCATTTTTAGTTGGTCTCCAATCCCCAGTCAGTATCTACTCTATGGAAAAACCCTACATTCGTTATAGCTGCAGGTAGCTGAAAGCTCTGTTTTCGCATAGTTTGCTTGATTTTTTTTCATGCACGCCACTGCTTTGCATTAGCGGTGCTCTTGTTAATCAATCAATTGCCCTATTTTCATATAATACATATAAATTGACAAGTTCGAAATTTCCTTTTGAAAACCACTACTTATCTGGTGGCCTAGAACTTGCTTAAGGCTAAATGGATTTTTTGAAGTGTCAATACTTATTGTTTGTTTAGTGCTGCAAGGGAGTGATGCTCTTTTTTGACGTATGCTCGCAGATCGGTTTAACTTCGACAAATTTTCAAATGCTGAGAGTTTGAATGAAAAGATTTGTGAGCAAGGGAAGTCTCGTGAAACATTCAGAGAACGCTTACCGTGTCATAGAAGTATCTAAGGATGGCTCTGTCACTCTTGAAAATCTGGACGCGGGGAATACTTTCAGTGTTCCATTTACAGAAGTTTCCCTGCTTGAGACAGAAGGTGCACGCGAGGAATACATCACGGAGCGCCGACTTGCTTGGCTTGAACAAGCAAAAAACAATCCAGTGGAAATGCAAGTCGCAATAGCTCGTGCAGAGTGCATCGATCGATTGCTCTCAGGTAAAATTTCCCGCGCCAATTTGTTGTTAGAACTTGATATATCTGTGCCTACTTTGACGCGCCTTCTTAGGCGATATGATCCAGAGTTGGGCGCAGTCTCTTTGATGCGAAACGTTCGCGGTAGAAAAGCTGCAACTCGCATGCTGAGTCCTCTTCATGAACAAATCATTGAGGATGGGATAAAGCGATATCTCAATAAGACCAAAAAACTTTGCACTTTTACTGAGCTGTATGAATATGTAGAATCAAAATGCGTTGTGAATGGCCTAAAGCCTCCAAGTCCGAATACAATAAAACATCGGTTGGAGTCTTTTGGCGATCGCGCAATATATTCTATAAGGCGTGGCCGTGAGGCGATGCTGCAGAAGTTTGAAATGAAACCAGGGTCTGTAGATGTCGAAACTATTCTATCTATGGTTCAAGCCGATCATACAAAAGTCGACATAATCATAAGGGACTCGAACGGCTTGCCGCTAATGCGGCCTTGGCTGACTGTAGTCATAGATCTTAAAAGCCGGATTATTTTGGGCTATTACTTAGCGCTGCATCCTCCAAGCGCATTGAGTGTCGCCATGGCGTTGTTGTCTGCCTGTTACCCAAAAAGCGAGCAGCCAATGATGATGGGGGGAGGAATAGGAACATTACATCGTTTTTGGGGTACTCCAGCCGCAGTGGGTACTGATAACGCTGCAGAGTTTACTTCGGACGAGTTTTCAGCCGCTTTAGGACTTTACGATATAGAGTTGCTACTGAGGCCGATTGGTAAAAAGCATTACGGTGGACATGTCGAGCGGCTCATTGGTACATTGATGGGTAAAGTACATATGCTGCCAGGGACTACCTATTCAAATGTCTTAACTAAAGCAGATTATGATTCTGCTAAAGAGTCAGCGCTGACATATCAGCAACTTTGCAAGTGGTTCGCGGATCAGGTAGCTATATATCATGGGCGTGCTCACGAAGGATTGGGGCGTCGATCTCCTAGTGAAGTATGGGATGAAGAGGTGGCGAAGCTAGGGCCACAGTATATTCAGCCTATACCAGGTGATTTTCGAACTTTTGCTTTGGACTTTTTTCCATCTTTTACGAGGACTGTACAGACGAAAGGGGTTGAGTTTAAAGGAGACTTTTACGTTTCATCTGTAATTCGAAGATTAGTAGGGCAGCGCCTAACTTTCAAATACAACCCTCTAAATCTCGGGAAGATCTGGCTTCGCTCAGAAGGCAGGTATTATGAAATACCGTATTCAGATATAACTAAGCAGCCTATATCTTTGAGCGAGTATTGGGCAAGTAGCAGATCAGGCAAGCGTCGCCGTGGTGAGCTTATCGACCCAACGCTTCACGAGCTGAGGCTTCAGGCTCACGATGATGTTGATAATGCTGTGACGGAAGCTAAGCGCGTCAGACAGAACATTGCAAAAAAGTCTCACGGCGCAGGAATAATGGCTCTACTAGAAAATAAGTCGCTTGATGATTCAGGGTTTAAACCACTTGCTGCTGATCAGACCCGTAAAAAACTTGACTGGAAGGGGTAAGTTGATGCCGTTCGAACATATACATGAAAGCCGCCGTTTCGCAATGGAATTGTCTGATCAGGAACGTATGGACTTCATACGAAAAGACGTAATAATTTCCACAGAGCACCTGAGGAACGTCAAGTTGATTGCCTACAACATGATTCATATCCCAAGAGGGTGCATGGAGGCACCTTGTCTCGTAGTAACGGCTGGCAGCAACTACGGAAAGTCTACCATCTGTAACGAAATCAGAGGTCTGAACGAGGAATGGTGTCGTAAGATTCGTTATGTGAATTTTGTACGGGACA
This sequence comes from Pseudomonas sp. TWI628, assembly GCF_039673865.1. Taxonomy (NCBI): domain Bacteria; kingdom Pseudomonadati; phylum Pseudomonadota; class Gammaproteobacteria; order Pseudomonadales; family Pseudomonadaceae; genus Pseudomonas; species Pseudomonas sp. TWI628. The sequence continues at coordinate 251,514 of NZ_JBDJMM010000002.1, forward strand.
CAAAAAATGTTCGAGTCCGACCGCGGCCCGGCGAGAAGCTGATGATTGCGTTGGGTTTGGATCCTGGTAAGACGGGACTAGACATTGGAATGGTAATGGAATACTGCCTCGCAAATGATGTCAGGGCAATTTTTATGGATGAGTTCCAAGACTCGATCCTGCAACTTTCCAATCAGGAGCAGTTGGCCTTCTTGTCAATGCTGCGAGGTATGTGTGGCCCGCCCACATATATGAGTTTTTTTGTGTTTGGTGTGGGTGAGGCTCTAAATGCCTTGCAGTTCGACCCACAATACGTCCGTCGGTTTGAAAAGTATGAAGTGACACCATGGAAGCAGATCGATTCAGAATACCTGAATTTCCTCGATACTTGGGAGAGTATTATGCCGTTAGCAATGCCCTCTCGATTGTCCTCTGCGGAACTCAGCAGCGCGATTTACAAAAAAACGGAAGGAGTCGTCGGTCGCATTTGCGACCTACTTAAAGCAGCAGCAGCTTATGCGATTTCGTCTGGAATTGAGAAGATTACAATTGAGGTTTTGGAAAGGGCAGACAAATCGAAATGGCTCCAAGAAGTTCCAGTTAACAGAAAATGAGAGTTTTCCGGTGCCCATTACAGAGACAGGCTAGACTTTCGGTGACAAGATCTCTCGTAGATAAGGATTTGATTTTATTGCGCGGGGCGCCACTGTCTGGGAAGAGCTTAGTCTTGTCTCTGTTGTTTTCGTCGATGAACGATCCAAAGTGCCTATGGCCAATAGTAATTCGGTCGCCCCATGTGCATGTAGGTAAATCGTTAAGGCTTGCATTTGCTAATGCATTAGGTTTGCCAAGCTCTGTTGTGTGCTCTTCGCCTAGAGCGCTAATTGGTGTATTGCACGAACTCAATAGCAAAGGCGTTTCGGTAGTGCTTGCTATTGACGATATTGATATATTTTTTTTAGGGGTCGCAGAAGCATACCAAGATGCTTGTGATTTTATATTTTACCTGTCCAGAATACTCTCGCGCGTAAAAATTGTGGGTACTTTTTCTCGGTTCGAAAAAATAAGTAGTATCGCTAATGACCTGAAAATAGAGAATCATTGCGTGATTGAGTTGCAGTGCTGGCCGGCTACCACTCAATTTTTTGAGTTTGTAAAATATGTGGCAAAAAATTTTGGACTCAATGAGCATCAGGTTTCCAACGAGGCTTTTTTGCAAGCCCTGTTTGAGTCAACGCGCGGAGCGACTGGTGCCATTTTGACATCCATCAAGGTATTAGTCATGAGTGGAGTGCTTGAAGGCGGGAAAGTTGCAAGCCCCGTTCACCTTGGGCAGCTTTGGAGGTTCTGATTCTTGGATATTGTTGATAACCATAAAATAGTTACAGGCGAGACAATTCTCTCCTGGGTATATAGAGGCCTATCGTTGGGTTGCCTCAGAAGTCCACACTTATTCCGTGCTGCCATTCATAAAGCAGTAAAATCTGAGTGTTGCGAACCAGGTGAGGTTTCAAAGTGGCCAATGGCTTTAGGTTCAGATATAGAATTTGATGCATCAAGCGAATTGGCCTGCCTTTATTCTGATATCTACAATGTATCCATCGATGTCATTCGAATCTATTTTGGGAGTAGCAAGCTACCACTAACAAACCTACCATACAGGAGTCATTCATGTGAAGACTGTCTATCTCACAGCTTTATAGCAGTTAAGTTTCCAGTGTGGAAGAAAGATTGGTGTTATCTCACTTCTGCATATTGTCCAATTCACCTTAAAGCACTCCGGTCACCATCCTCTCCACCATCTGTCGAAAGTCGTATGTGGAATTGCTATCTGTATACTTTGCAACTAGAAGTTAGCGCGCTAAAATATGAGGAAAAACGACTGGCCCTCTTGGTGGTGAAGGCCCAGTCATGGGTGCAAAGGCGCATTGTAAACCACCCCGAAGAGTCTGACGTGCTACATACTCTTTATGGGCTATTTTTGAGTAGGCGTACGTTATACGCAATAGAGGGGGTTGCCGCATCAGGTTTTGCTCATCCCCCCAGATCACCATGCCGCACGCATCTAGATGTCCTAGACCGGATAGATTATGGGATGCACTCTGCCAATGGGACTCAGCGGGGCGGAGCACTTCTTATGATGGGGTGGCTTTTAGAGCTGTTCCCAACGACTGACATTAACGGTGCAATTCGAAGTAATCGCATGGTGAGGCGTGCATTACCTGGAAGCCCTCGCATGCTCGGATTTTTAGCTGCGCGCATTTTTATTTCACGAGAAGAGGGCGAGTTAGTCGCAAAAAAACTGCAACCGCTAAAAGACTATAATATTAGGAGCATCTGTGATTTTTTAGATTCACTTAACGCCGGCGTGAAGTCTCTGAGATGACCGCTTATGGACGGCGGTGGTTAGGTCACTCAATCTTACTGTTTCGCCAAATTCGACCAACAGTTGTCTGGTGGATGCCTAGTTTTCTCGCAACCTCACTCTGACTTAAACCCTGATCACGATAGATCAATGCTTCCTGGGTGATTTTATCAGGAAGGCTCCTTCCTGCCTTTTCTCCGACAAGCTCACCCTCCGAGAAATGTTTTGGCATGCCGGCAACGATGCCCAGCGCATCAAGCTGCTGAATCTCCTTTTTCAGTGCCGCACGACGCTCCCCAATGGACAACTGTTCGTCGTAGCTTGATGCCACCATCAACAAAGCTATCGGATCGAAGGATAGGGCTTCAGCAATGCTGCCTAGCATCTCCAATGTAACGCCGGTTTTGGCGTTTTCCAGTCGCTGAAGGTGGCGAGGCTCAATCTTGGTCTTGATCTTTGCATACAGCTGATCACGAGACATCCCGCGGCTGGCGCGCGCGAGACGCAGCACTGCTGCGAGGGCTTCCCTCGATACCATGTCGAATCCTCAAAAGTGAGGATAAGGCCATATTGATCCTATGCACGCCATGACATATAGTTCATGGCGCGCATAGGATGGCCACCTTGGGTCTCCCAACCCGCGTGGAGTCTAAGGCTAGCGCTAGCGGCCTCCAGCCAACGAATGGCAAAAAATGACGATCATGGTCGGAAGTATGGCCTTCAGTGACCGTTGCGTGTGGACTATCCCGTCGTAGGGAGTTCCCCCTCATGCGACCAGCAATGCTAGGAAGAAATGTGTTTTTGACGAAGAGCGATGAGCTCCAAGGTAGGTTCAGGATTGAGGACTCAGAAGTCCTATTCTGGAAATCCATCAACCTGAGCCGCTGCACCTACGTGTTTCTAGTCGAAGGGGTAGGTTTGGATGCAGGCGCCCTTGGCCCTACATCACAGCTTGTGTGTGACGTGTCAACGATCAAGTCACTCTGGGAAAACGGATCACCGGAGCTCCTGGACGTCCACAGGGTGTACGTGATTCCTCCACTGGCCCTACGCAAGACCGGTTGCTACATGGAGCCGCTTTCCGAGATCCGAATCAGCGGTGGTAGCGAGAGGTCTCCTGTCTATGAGTTCGTCACAGACACCGGTCGTGTTTTCAGCAGCAATGAGGTCTGACCATGGCTGTCACGCTGGAAGAGGTGAGTGAGTTTTTCTACGGGCAAGGGGAGGTTGTCTCGGGATGGGAGGGTGACGATAGCGCGCTGATAGAGCTCGCTGAGGCGTATCACCCGGGTAAGCCGTATTGCTTGGTGCGTAAGTGGATCGTTGCCGACCTGCAACTCTCACAGGCAGAGCTGGAACGATTGAAATCTGAGGCGGTACTGCCTTTGGTGCTCTTTGCTCATGAAGTTGTCCGAGACAGTCGCAATCGATTCGCCCCTGGGCATTGGGTGCGTAGCAACTTCGGGATCTCGCACAGCCAATCATGCATGTTCGAAACCAGGAGCACGGTTTACCTTCTGCTAGGTGATGGCTGCAGGAAGCACGCTACCCTGGACACGGTTTTTTCACTGCGACCCTAGCTCAATCCGAGAGCTAGCCCGGCTTCCCTTCGGTGAAGCCTTGGAGAAGCGATCCATACAATGCTGCTCGGAGCGTGAGAGAGCTGATGAAGGTTTTGGTGTATTCAGATTTGCATTTGGAATTTCGGGGTTTCGAGCCGCCCCAGGTCGACGTCGATTTGGTGGTGCTCGCTGGAGACATATCCGTACGCGGTCAGGGCGTGACTTGGGCGAACCAAACCTTCGCTTGCCCGGTCATCTACGTCCCCGGGAACCATGAATACTACAAAGGCGGCCACCTGGATCGTACGCTCATCAAGATGAAGCAGGCTGCGGATGAGCATGTGTATGTCCTCGAAAACGAATGCCTGGTCATTGGTGATACCCGATTTTTGGTGACCACCGCCTGGACGGACTTCACCTCAACCGGCGATTACAAAAAAGCCATGTATGAGTGTTGGGAGTGGATGAATGACTTTAGGGTTATCCGGAGCGGGGAGGGGTTCAGGAAGCTACGTCCCGTCGACCTCATTGCTCGGAACATTACCGCTCGCGATTTTCTCGCCACTGAGCTCGCTAATCGGTTTGACGGAAAGACGGTTGTGATCACTCACCACTGCCCGATCCAAGAGGTAGCTGGTGATGGGCATGTGGGCCATCTCGGTGCTGCGTATTTCAACCAATGGCATGCCCTAATTTCGCAGGCTGATGCCTGGATCTTCGGTCATACCCATCACGCGGTCGACACGGTCGTTTCGGGATGTCGGCTCGTTTCGAACCCGCGAGGGTATCCAGGTGAAAACACCGGCTTTTCACCGGAATTCATCATTGAAATCTAAGCAACTCTTGGAGCGCAGGCTCTCAGGAAGGTTGTTGATTTGGACGCAGGAGCGCAAGGACACATGACAGATGAGATCATCAGTTACCCAGGTGAAGAGCCATCGACTCTTCAGCTCACACGCATCATACAAGCGATGGGTCAGCATTACCCTATGCCGATTACTGCATATCTGAGCGACGCAGAAATTTCGAACGATTGCGCAGTCGGTGTTGTGGTTGGCCAAATCGTTCCAGGACTCATTGAGAAGCGCACAGGGGCATATTTGCTGACGACCACGCCGATCTTCTCGTTGGACAGAGTAGAGCGCTTCTGGGTGGTCGGTACAAAGGCTGGGTATTTTGTACTGACTTCATTCAAGCGCGGAGCGGGCCGGAAGAGTTTTCGAGCACTGATCGCAACCTCTGACTAACCTGACGCATCTTCGGGGCGCTAGCCAGGCGCCTTTGTGGGCGCCTGTAAGGATCGAATATGCGGATCAGTTGAGCGTCGCGAGGAGTGTACGCAAAAAATCCTCACGGCGATGAATCGAGCTAAGGATCACGTAGTCGCGTTCGCCATCTGGTGGTAAATGACCACATTCCATTAGGCCGATGATGTAACCCTCTGCCTTCCCTCGTGCCTCGCGCAGGTCTTGTTCAGTTGTGGATTTGTAGTGGTCTACTAACCCCGGACACCCATTTAGGCGAGAATGCTCGCCACAGAGAGGTGTCCGATGACCAAGCAACGCCGTACCTTTACCCCTGAGTTCAAGCACGAAGC